>NZ_JCACKS010000133.1:0-6197 GCF_059505505.1 Pelatocladus sp.
ATGTTCTCTATGGATGAAGGAAGGTTAATAAGCAACGTTGAAACGTATTGAACAAACGCTTTAATGTTCTCTATGGATGAAGGAAGGTTAATAAGCAACGTGAATTTGAAGAGTGCGATCGCCATAGCAGTCCTATTATGATTTGTAATAGCATTTCTCTATAGACCTCTTGCAAAAATATTTTTACCCCACTCTAACCCTAATTAAACGGCTACGGTGTACACACAAATCTAGAGCATCTGTACTCGGAATAAATTCCTCCTCTCATAGCGCAAGTCCTCTTCAGAGGACTCAAAAAAAAGTTTGTTCCAGTCCACTTGAGTGGACTTGCGCTATGAGCCTGGAACTTTAGTTCTAGGCGGGATACAGTTTCAACATGAAAAATTTTGACTTGTGTGTACACCGTAGCCTTGGAAAGGGTGGAAACCGGACAATCTAGTTCCCTCACCTTGACCAATGACCAATGACCAATGACCAATGACCAATGACCAATGATTATCGATATATCTTGTTCTACAAACCCTATGGGGTTCTGTGCCAGTTTACTCAAGATACTCCAACTCGTAGCACCTTAAAAGACTATATTTCAGTTCCCGATGTCTATCCGGTGGGGCGTTTGGATTGGGATAGTGAAGGTTTATTGTTGTTGACAAATCATGGACAAGTGCAACATCGACTTTGCGATCCTCGGTTTGGACATGAACGTACTTACTGGGTACAGGTGGAACGTATTCCTGATGCTGCGGCTTTGCAGAAGTTAGAAGCAGGCGTCATTATCCAAAATTATCGCACTCGACCAGCTAAAGTACAACTATTGTCAGCAGAACCAACTTTAAGCGATCGCGACCCGCCAATTCGATTTCGTAAAAATGTACCGACAGCATGGTTGGAGATGACTTTGACCGAGGGAAAAAATCGCCAAGTACGGAGAATGACGGCGGCTGTGGGGTTTCCGACTTTAAGATTAGTAAGAGTGGCGATCGCTCAATTACACTTGGATAACTTAAAACCGGGTGAGTGGCGTGACTTGACACGACACCAAATCAAGTCACTATAGCAGTTCTCGGTAATAACTGATTTACCAATTTCCAAATTTAAAGAAATGTGTTGTAATCTGCCGTTTATGGTTATTTTAATGGCAAGTTATTGTGAGGAGTTAGCTTTGCCAAAACATTAGAATATCTTACTAACGAGCGTAAAAATTGCGACTACCACAAAAACTCCCTTGTGCAACTACAATCATTTGTAGGTCTACTATAGGCAGGGGCTGCCGATTGTGGCACTTTGAGTGTAGTAGCCACAAGCACCTTGGTCGGGAATTAAGGAACTTGCATAATGCTGATTTGCCCTCAGTGTCAATTTGAAAACCCCAACTCCAACAAATTCTGTCAAAAATGTGGGGCGTCCCTGATCCATAAATTCTGCCTGCAATGCGATACCCAAGTACCTGTGAATGCACAAAAGTGTCATAACTGTGGTGCGGAATGTAGCGGAGTTTGGTGGGCAATTATTACCAAGAAAGAAAATTTAGAAGTCCCAGAACTAGACTCTAATGACATCGAGAAGGAGAGAGATAGTGATGCAGAGAGTGAAACTGTCCCCACCTCACCGCATCCGGTTGTCTCTGTTTCTTCTTCTAAGCCATCCCTGCTTCCAGAAGGCCCTTACTTAGATCAACAACAACGTTATCAGTTGCTAGAGTCATTGCCAAATTTGGGAGATTTAGCACCTCAGACTCAAGTGTATGTCAAAGTTTTAGATTGTTTGCCTTATCAGGTTTCTCCTGTTGAAGCCATGATCGCTAATCAGGATCAAGGGCTAGTAACACCGGCGATGGAGGCTAGTAATATTCCTGCTTCTGCGGAAGCATATGTGGCTTTAGCAGCTTATACTCATCAAGGTATACCGCCAATTCACGATGCCTGGCAAAACGAGAATATCGAGGTCATACTGATTGAAGATCGTTCTGATTGGCCGTGTTTACTGGATTTGTGGCACGATGAGTCAACAACTTCTCTACAAATGGTCAATTGTTGTTATCAGATGACACAACTTTGGGCTTTGCTAGAACCTTTAAATTGTTGTCATAGTCTTTTGGATTTGTCTAATCTGCGGTTAGATGAAGACCAAGCAGTGGCATTACAGATGTTATATATGTCACGTGTTAACCCAATAAGTCCAGAAAATCCACTGAGCAATGAAGAAAACAACACACCTAAACAATGGGAAGAGAATTTGAATATTCAAGCTTTAGCCGATGTTTGGCAAAAGCTTTTTAGAGAATCTCAGCGTACACAATTTGGTTCTTTGTTAGAACTATTGACAGATTTGGAAGTTGGTAAGATTGATACTTTATTGCAGTTACAGTCTGGTTTGCAGGCGATCGCCACAGAATTGCAACCAAACTCTAGTTTTGATGAGTCAGAGGTTAGTGCAACAGTCAATCTAGCTACCGATTCACCTACTATTCTCCAATTAGATGAGTCAGAAACAGACAATGCCGCAAAAAATGATGATATGGCAACAGTAGTGCTACCAATGCAGCTAATCAGCTTAGAACATGCTGGGTTGACCGATGTTGGGCGTCAACGACATCACAATGAAGACTACTTTGGTATTGATGCCAAAATCAGTAAGCTGGAATTGCCATCCAGCCGCAATGTGCAGGCCCGTGCTTTGTATGTTCTTTGTGATGGTATGGGTGGACATGCTGGTGGAGAAGTAGCAAGCGCTTTGGCTGTTAACACTTTGCAAAAATATTTTCAAACTCATGCGATTGAGAATGAATTACCCACAGAAGAACAAATTCGTGAAGCAATAGGACAAGCAAACCAAGCAATTTACAATGTTAATCAACAAGATGCCCGTTCTGGTGTTGGGCGAATGGGTACAACCTTGGTAATGTTGTTAATTCATGATACTCAAGCAGCTGTGGCTCATGTGGGTGATAGTCGCCTTTATCGTCTCACCCACAAATCAGGTCTACAACAAGTAACAGTAGATCACGAAGTTGGTCAACGCGAAATCTCGCGAGGAGTTGAGCCTAGTGTGGCATACACCCGCCCGGATGCATACCAACTCACACAAGCTCTTGGTCCACGTGATGAACACTCAATTTCTGCTGATGTGCAGTTTTTTGAGATTGCTGAAGATACTCTATTTGTTTTAGCTTCAGACGGTTTATCAGATAATGATTTACTAGAAACTCACTATTCAACTCATTTACTTCCCTTACTCGGTTCTAGCACTAACCTTGAAACTGGCGTTAGGGATTTAATTGATTTGGCAAACGAGTACAATGGTCATGACAACATTACCATTGTACTGATCAGGGCAAAAGTACGCCCAGTTTTAGATAGTCAAAAAGATATAGTTAATGGTTAGTAGTCGGTAGTTAGTAGTCAAACATGATCTACTAACTACTAACTAATACCTACTGTACGGACTTAGACGCGCTTTGCGCTGCTTCAAAACAGAGTACGGCCGTTTGCTTCTACTAAATAACTACCAAAAATTCTCATTCCCTTAGCTACTTTGTAATTGTGGTTACTCTGACCCTGTTAGAACCGCAGCAAAAAACGCCCCTCCAAAACTGGCATTTTGAAGACGAACCAGTGATTCGGATTGGTCGTTCGGCGGATAATCATGTTGTTTTAAGTGATACTCTTGTATCCAGACACCATCTTGAACTCAGACAAATTAGTTCTGGTGATAATGGCGGTTTGTGGCAGGTGATTAGTAAAGGTACAAATGGTACTTTTCTTAATGGTGTGCTGGTTACTCAAAGTCCCATATCAGATGATTCCCTGCTGCAATTAGCAAGGGGAGGCCCAATCTTAAAGTTTCAGATTGACCAAATAAAGATTCCAAATAAACCAATAAATCCATTAAGTAGTTGTACTCACGAAGGTAATTCTCCCAATAATCTATTTTGTATTCATTGTGGTCAACCCTTGTCTGTGGTAAAAACCATTCGTAATTATCAGGTATTACGGACATTAGGACAGGGAGGTATGGGAACCACTTATTTAGCTTGGGATGATAGTGGAAAAATAGCTGGACACGCACAGCTTTTGGTGCTGAAGCAAATGAATGCTGACATGGCTAAAATTGCTAAAGCCCGTGAACTATTTGAACGAGAGGCCAACACTCTCAAATCTCTTTACCATCCCGGAATTCCTAAATATTATGATTTTTTTGAGGAGGGAGGAAAAAGATACTTGGCTATGGAATTAGTTCATGGTGATGATTTAGAAAAATTAATTGCATACAAAGGCCCTGTCATTCCCACTCAAGCGATCGCTTGGATGATCCAAACTTGCGACATTTTGGACTATTTGCATAGCCAAGAACCTCCCCTCATTCACCGGGACATTAAACCAGCAAACCTAATGGTGCGAAATTCCAATAATTGCATAGTTGTGCTGGATTTCGGTGCAGTCAAAGAAATTGTTGGTACTGCACCTGGTACTCGGATTGGTGCAGAAGGCTATTGCGCTCCCGAACAAGAGCGGGGACAACCTCTGACTCAATCGGATTTATATGCCATTGGCCCGACATTAATTTATCTACTCAGTGGTGAAAACCCTTTCAAGTTTTACCGTCAGCAAGGACGAGGCTTTCGGTTTGATGTGGCTAAAGTCCCCACTATTACCCCTAAACTAGCAGAGGTAATCCATCGCGTTACACAACCACTGCCACGCGATCGCTATCAAACAGCAAAAGAATTATCCACAGCCCTAGCAGCTTGTCAATAACAAAAAGTTAATGATCAATAGTCAATAGCTAGTAGTGAATGGTTATCAACAACTAACCACTAGCTACCAACAACTAACTATTTCTACTCTTCGTCCCAAGCCTCTACTGCTAACAAATCACTAACCGGATCTTGCATATTAAATCCGAAATCCAACAATTCTTTTTTCCAATGCTGCCATTCATTACCGAATAGCAGAGCTATTTTCCAGATACTATCGGTTGGCTTGATAATGTTTGAGTCTACGAGTGATTGCACGTTACGCTGCAATTTCACCATAGGGTGAATTACTTGCTGAATCATAACCTCGATTGAATTTAAATTCAGATTTGTTTTGGTAAATGCTTAGTCAAAACTGCTTTCCGCTTCGGAACTATTGCCGATCCGTAGAGTTGTGTACTTTGGCAAAGCCAGTCTTGGCTCCTTAAATATATCATAACTAACTCTACTTAGTTGCTATCAAATTCGGTTTTGTACGGTAATCACCACTAAAAAATTTAAATAGTGAATACCAGCTTTTGCAGACACTGATACAAACAACTTATCATCTATCCCAAGCATAGGTAATATAGCTGAGAAAGAATAATAACGGTTTTGCTCATTCAAGCCTTGATGAAAGTGGTTAAGTTAGCCAAGTCCCCAGGGGACGAGCGACGCGAAGACAATGTTATTGGTCGGCATAACTAGAAGACACTTGGCTTAACCTAATAAACCTGTCTAATCCTCTAGTTCTAGAAGCTCAGAACTGACTACGCATCCCAAGGTAGGAACTCTAGCACTTTGCCAATAACGTAGTACACAAGGTACTTCGTCTGATCAACTGTGGTTTAAGTCTTAGGCTAGAAGCAAGCGTGTCTATAGACCTGAGTCGTTGACAGTCGCTTCGCTCCAAGTTAAAAGTAAAAAGTTAAAAGTTAAAAGGCACTCATAAAAAACTTCAGTTGTGGGTATCAAGCCCACTTAAACACTCATAATTTTACCGAGACACGTAGTGCAAGGTAAAAGGTGTCCTTTTTTCAAGCCCACAGATTTATCAGTGGGAATCTTTCTTTTTACTTTTTACTTTTTACTTTTTACTTGTTTTGACTAACATGTGTGCATTATTCAACCTACTCGTTTCGTTTAAACAAGGGCTTAGTAGTAGATTTTTGAGTAACAGCAAATTTGACAGGATTGAAACATCTACTATGTTTATCAAATTGTTATATAGAATATCGTACTATTTTGAAGTTGGAGAAGACAAATTGCGTTTTTTATAAAAATTTAATGTTTTTCTTCACTACGGTGTACACACAAGTCAAAATTTTTCATGTTGAAACTGTATCCCGCCTAGAACTAAAGTTCCAGGCTCATAGCGAAAGTCCACTCAAGTGGACTGGAACAAACTTTTTTTGAGTCCTCTTCAGAGGACTTGCGCTATGAGACTCGGAATTTATTCCGA
>NZ_JCACKS010000134.1:0-5962 GCF_059505505.1 Pelatocladus sp.
TTGCTTTTACCTACGCTGCAAACTCTCGTTTGTGGGGGGAGAGTGAAAAACTACGATATCAAGACTTGGTGCAGGTTGTGGAGTTTCGTACTCGGTTGGTGTTGGGCTGGGAATTTCTGGTTGTATGGGACTAATGGTAGGAGCTGCACCCCTGGAGGCTGTTGCAGTTGGTGTGGGCTGGATTGATTGTTGGGGTGGTGTTGATAATCCAGCAATAATTACACTAAGGAAAAATGCGATCGCTCGACCGCCAATATTCCATTTCCAGCCGTAGCGACTAGTGATTCTATAAAGTGGTGGTAGGAAGATCAGCCCCCAAATGATAATTGAAAAAGCGATCGCGCTTGTTTGAGTCAGCCCCACAAATCCTATCAACAAGAAAAACGCCGCCCCCAACCAACCAAAAAATGACAAGATTTTTCGCCACATATCACTATAGTATTTCGACAAAACCCCGCAGATAAATTTACTGCTTCTGGTGGTGAATAAGATGTGATTTAGGTCAGGGTGGATTGTTCACTTATTAACATGCGATCGCATCTACAACCGCCTTCACACATTCTCTACAGGTGTAATACAGTTGGATAAGAGGTGGGAGCAATTAACTGTGGAGTTAGTAACACGAGCAGGGCAAAAAGCAAGCATTCTCGGTTTGGCAGGACAGCAGCAGCTGGATGCTAGTTGTGTTGAGGTGGCGTTTGAGTCGGGAATAAATTATTTCTTTTTTTACAATCTGGAGTATGAAAACTTCCTGGATGGACTAAAACCACTCCTAGCGACAAAGCGCGAACAGGTCTTGGTTGCAACGGGAAGTGAAAGCCGAGATGTAAGCTATTTACGCCGTTACCTTGATTCTTTGCGTCAGCGCCTCAATGTTGATGGGGTGGATGTGTTTTTTGTTGAGTATGTTTCCCTTAGTGATGACACAAACCAGGTTCAGGCGATACTTGATGAGTTGCTCTCCTGGAAGGATTCTGGACTTATTCGCTACGTGGGAGCCACCACCCACAACCGCCCCATTGCTTTAGAACTGATAGAACAGGGTCAATGTGATGTGTTGATGCATCGCTATAATATGGCACACCGCAAAGCCGAAGATGATGTTTTACCCGTCGCCCTTCAAGCTGATATTCCTGTAGTAGCATTTACTTGTACCCGTTGGGGTTCTTTGCTCAAAGGTCATCCCAATTGGCAAGGCGAACCACCCACCGCAGTAGATTGTTACCGCTATGTGCTGCACAACCGGGCAGTACATCTGGCACTCACCGCCCCTAAAACCAGACAAGAATTAGAGGAAAATCTATCTGTTCTCCATGCGCCCCCACTTTCCTCTCAAGAAACAGCCTATTGGCACTCATACGGGGACTTGATTTATGGAACTGGACAAGATGCTTTTGATACTCAATGGATTTGAGAGATGGAATGGTTGTTGCTAAACATCGCTCTGTTGTACTGAGTGCGGCGAAGCATCCCATCGCCTTCACTAAAGCGCAAAAAACTCCACATAGGCTGATGCCAATAAATTTCTACTACAATTTCCTTGCATTAATCTGCTTTCATCAATGCTTCCAACTGTGCCAACAGCTTCTCTACCTTGGCTTTTTTCTTGGGGTCATCCCAAACATTGGATTTCTTTAAGCGACGAAATGTGTCATCAGCTTGGTCTTTTAATGATGGTGATTCTGATTCAGACTGTTGCGAAATTTCTTTGATTTTGCGCTTAATCTCGTTCAATGAAAAATTGTAGGAGATCGCATCCTCTAGAAGCTGCTTTCTAGTTTCTGAATCACTAACTCGTGCGATCGCTTTTGCCTTAGTATACTCCAGTGTCCCAGAACGCAGGACTTCTAAAACATCTGGTGGCAGATTAAGCAGTGGTAGGCGATTTTTGACAAATGACTCCCACTTCATCCGCCCTAGCGTTGCGAATAACTCTTCAATAATCAAGCCTTGAGGATTACCCATAACGTTAGGGGTAATTTTCCCTTTGGCTTCATTGTCCATTTTTTGCAGCAGTTTTACGGCTTCGCCTTGGTTTGTTTCTAAACGTAACGCCAACAGTTCCAGGATGCCTTCAGTTTCTTCTAGGGGGTTGAGGTCTTCCCGTTGCAGGTTTTCTATTAGGGCAATGGCAAGGGCTTCTGAATCTGTTAATTCCCGAATGGTAACAGGGACTTCCACCAATCCAACAGCTTGGGCTGCTCGATAGCGTCTTTCCCCAGCTACCAATTCATACTGTCCTTCTTGATTTGGTAGCGGTCGGATAAGCAAATTTTCTAAAATCCCATGTTCTTTGACCGATTGAATTAATTGATCCATCTTGGCAGGGTCAAAGTAGCGCCGTGGCTGCTTGGAGGAGAGAGAAATATTAGATAATAACACAGTGCCTTTTGGCTGCTGCGATTGATTTGGTGGCTCCTCCTCATCAAATACAAAATCCTTGAGGTTGCGCCTTTTAGTGGACATTAAGCACCTCCAAAGCTTCTGTAAACAGGGCTTGGTAATCTGCTGTAGCTTCAATCGCCGCTTTGCCTGACATTTGAAACACAGTAAATCCCTGACCAGGAGCATCAGCAATACACTGTCTTTGGTAAATAGCAGCTTTCATTACCTGTGTTCCCGTTGCACTCAGTGCTTCTCTAGCTTCTCGCTCCAGTACTGTTCCTTTGGTGGCTCTGCTTAAGAACAGTGCTGCTTTGGGATAACCTGAGCGTAATTCGGTTGCGTGTTTGATAAAACGCAAAATTTTATGACTGCTGTGTAAATCCAAACCAGAAGGCTGGCAGGGAACTAAAGCTAAGTCACAGCGAGCTAGTATCGCTTTAGTTGTTTCAGAAAGTGAGCCAGGGCCATCAATTACCAAAGCTGAATATTGGGTTTGCAACTGAGGAATTGCTTCAAACAAATCTTCTGGGTCTTGGATGACTTGATAAGCTAGACCGAGGGACTTAGCCCATACAGAACTACTTTGTTGAGCATCGGCATCAACCATCAGTGTATTTTGGCGTTGACTGAGCCAGTAAGCCAAATGAACTGCTGCGGTTGATTTCCCCACGCCTCCTTTTTGATTGGTAAAGGCAATAATCATTTAGGGTGAGATATATGGCTTGTTGTTATTGCCGCGAGGTCGCTAGCATGGTTATTATCCACCAATTGTCTCGCTTCGTCATGTACACGGTGGATTAAAATTTTTGAGCTTTATTGATTAAACATCTCCAGGAATGAGGTATCGCTCCTGACCACACAAAGCTTTTATCGTTTTTATTGGAGATGTATATTAAATAAACAGCTAAGTATTTTTAGATGGCTCACCATCTGATGGTGATTCGGTAGAGCGATCGCACAAGAGAAATATCTCTATCAATGCCAGAACGCTGGCAATTTGTTTGTAGAGTTGGGCAACTGTTCGGTTTACACCTACCAAGCTACCCAACCCAGTTTTATTTTCGGATATCGTCACCGACATCACAGGTGCAGGCTGGACTCTTCGGTTGCACTCTTGACAGATTCCCACCTGCCAACTCTCGCGGTGAAGAGACCTCCCAACCGCGCAGACAACACGAAAACCAATAAAGTTGAAGATGTTGACGCGCCCAGGGTTGAAGTAGCGATACGCAGAACGGCAGTACTTAGGATAGCTGCCCCAGGAACCGCCCCGCAGCACGGCATTTCCTTGTCTTTGAGAAAGATTATCATTGTTATCAAGCCACGCACTACCATCTGTTGGCGCTCCTTCATAGTTATTGTGCCAATCATCCAGACACCATTCCCACACGTTCCCATGCATATCGTATAATCCAAAGGCATTGGGTGGAAAACTGCCTACAGGAGTTGTTTGCTGACGATATTCGCCTTTTGGTTCTGAAGCGTAAGTGTAATCGCCATTGTAGTTGGCTAAATCAGTTGTCAGAGTCTCCCCAAAATAAAATGGTGTCGTCGTTCCCGCACGAGCTGCATATTCCCATTCGGCTTCACTAGGGAGGCGATATTCACGTCCTGTCTTCTCACTCAATCTTTTACAAAACTCAACCGCATCATTCCAACTCACTTGTTCTACTGGTCGGTTCTCACCTTTGAAACGCGCAGGATTTGTCCCCATAATTGCTTGATACTGCGCTTGAGTAACTTCATATTTCCCCATGAAAAATCCAGGAACATTTACCTGATGCTGTGGACTTTCACTTGAATTTCGATCTTTCTCCCCGGATGGTGAACCCATCATAAAATCACCACTAGGAATCGCTACCATTTCCAGCATCACACCATTCCCCACATTTTCCATGAAAGATTGTGTTGTACGGTTGGCTCTGTTGGTGATACTTCCCTGTGCGTTGACTCTGACTATTTCAAACTCAAAACTTTTTAAAGGAGTAGGGTCGGAATTGGGTAAGGTAGGAATATCAGTATTAGTATTATTATTGGTATTTTTGGTAATCTGATCAGCTGCCACTGATATCAGCAAACCGCCTCCTCCCCAACCGAGCCACTTCAAAAATTGCCTGCGGTTGATTAACGAGGGACTAGAGTTTCCCGACTTAGCAAAACTCGGTTCTTGAATTAGTGGTTTAACCTCTATTCCCAGTTTGATTAATACTTTTCTCCACCAATCATATCTTTTCTGCTTTTGTAATGAGCGGCTAAATTCATCTGATACTCTCATCGCCAGTACAGATTGTCCTCTCATAAAGCCTAGAAAAATGTAATCCCGTAATTGACTATTAACAGCCCCTTGCTTAGATAATAAATAAAGTATTGGATTAGCTAATTTTGGCAGAAACCGATGATATTGTCTTGCTACTTCTAATTGCAATTTGCTGACAGAACCTTGAACAGCCGTAATTAGCAAACCTTGCAGCACAGTCCGGATGATCTGCTGTTGCTCTGGAGTAAGTGTTGCAATTAGGTAAACACGCAACCAGTCCGGCATATAACCATAACGCAACCACGGTAAACGAGCTAAATCAGTTAATGAACACACCTCTATCAAAGATGCACCCGACTCTATTTTCAGCACATTACCTAAATAGATAGTGATGTTCCAGTGCAACTCTGGAAATACAGCACAAGCACTAAGCCAATAAAAACTATTCTTACCAAGATATTTTTCTAACGAGTCCAACATGGCATTAATCTGCTCAGTTGGTGGTGGATTACGTTCTATCCAAAGATAAGGACGTGTACGCAAGGAATCTGGTAGGGGTATTTGCATTTCTTCCCCAACAAAATAAGTCGCCCATCCTTGGCGCAATCTTTGACTCAACACTTCTAAGCCTTTGAGTGTTGCGGGTAAAATAATAAACTCTTGTGCAAGTTCTAATTCCTGATACCCCCAATTTTCCACAGGTGTAGGCGTTAAAACTGTCCGGTTCTCCCAGTTTGTCAACTGATTTACCCAAGGTTCTAATTCCCCACTAATAGAGCTAAAAAATTTCTCTGTATCAGAAATCATCACCAGAAAATGTTCACTATATTTTGATGTAATTTCTCTTAGTCTTAATGGACAACTTTGGTCATTTTTAGAAAAACACATTCGTGGATCATCATCGAAAAAATAGATGGTAATAAATACTCCTTCCTGTTTCAGACCCTCTATTATCTCTTCAATAAATTTCGCTTGATGATCTCGGTAGCTGGTGCGGTTAATCAAAAAGAGATATTCTGGGAGAACTTGGTAAGTTCGATAAACTGGAGTTAGCCATCCTCCCCGGCTAAGAGTTGCATCAATAGTTTTATTCACATCAATTTCGTGAGATGGAACACGAATTCGATTCCTTAAATTCCGAGCAATTTTTAACAATACAAGGCTAGGAACTAAGTTATCCTCAAACCCAGTAATGGTTCTACATCTACTTTTTTTGTTAAAGTATGGTCAAGTCCAAGTTCCCATGCTAGACTGTAAGCCAATTGGTTAAACTAAGGCGCTTAGTCACCTAAGCGACTCGTCTTCAAAACCGTGCATGAG
>NZ_JCACKS010000135.1:0-5685 GCF_059505505.1 Pelatocladus sp.
AGAAGCAATAGACACTCTTATAGTCTACGTCCTAATCTCAATGGCTATAGCTATACTATATGAACCAACTTCCTGTTTTTGATCGCAATCAATAAATGAAAGTTGAATCCTTGAGGTGAGATACTAGTTTTTTTGTACTAATAAGTACACTCAAGCTCATCCGTTTTTGTCAACTTCTCACTGTCATTTTTAAGTCATATTTATCTTTAACTCTAGAGATAGGGAAATAAGTCATTACTCCCTCTTTACTATAAAGTTCACCGTACTATCACATATAGGACAAAGTTAGAGGGTAAACGAAATAAGTTTTGAATACTTACTCCTTCTACCTTTTCCCTTTCTCTATCAATTATGGAACGTGAAAACAACGCCTTATCAAAGCAGACAGCGACAACGGAAGTTACAGCACCGAAGCCTTCACTAGCATTTATTGATGCTGTGGCCCTCATTGTCGGTATTGTCATCGGGGCTGGTATTTTTGAAAGCCCTGCTTTGGTTGCGGCTAATGCAGGTAGTAATGTTGCGGTACTGTTGTTGTGGTTAACAGGAGGTGCAGTATCTTTGATTGGGGCTTTGTGTTACGCCGAGTTAGCGACGACTTATCCCCATGTGGGAGGTAATTACCATTACCTCAAACGCGCCTTTGGGAAAAAAGTCGCCTTCTTATTTGCTTGGGCGCGGATGATAGTCATTCAAACAGGTTCTATTGCGCTGTTGGCATTTGTTTTTGGTGATTATATCTCCCAAATCTTGCCACTTGGAGCCTTTTCCGCTTCTCTTTATGCAGCAGGTGCGGTCGCTGTATTAACAGCATTAAATATTTTTGGTTTGCAGCAGGGTAAATGGACACAAAACTTACTAACAGTGGCCAAAGTCCTTGGCTTGCTGCTTGTAGTGATTATTGGACTGTCCTTAGCAACTCCCCCTACTCCCCCCACTCCTCCTACTACCTCTACTTCTGAAGGTACTTGGGGACTAGCAATGGTGTTTGTCTTACTATCTTATGGTGGATGGAATGAGGCAGCTTACATCTCGGCAGAAATCAAAGATAAACAACGTAATATAGTTCGTTCTTTACTTTGGAGTATTGGCATTATCACCGCCATTTACCTGTTGATCAATCTAGCTTACCTGCGGGGATTGGGATTGGTGGAAATGGCCCAGTCGCAAGCAGTCGCAGCTGCTTTAATGCGTCAGAGTTTAGGTAAAGTGGGAACATTATTTCTCAGTCTGCTGGTTGCAGTTTCTGCTTTAGGGGCAATCAACGCCACTATTTTAACTGGCGCACGTAGCAATTACGCCTTGGGGCAAGACTTTTCACTATTTAGATTTATGAGAAGTTGGCAGTATCAAAAAAGTACTCCCAACATGGCTTTTTTGTTGCAGGGGGCGATTTCCCTAGCTTTGGTGGGGCTAGGTAGTATCACCCGCAACGGCTTTGAAACAATGGTAGACTATACAGCCCCTGTATTCTGGTTTTTTTTCCTACTTTCAGGTATATCGCTGTTTATATTGCGAAGACAAGAACCTCATATTAACCGTCCGTTTCTAGTCCCACTTTATCCTTGGTTGCCTTTGCTATTTTGTCTTGTCTGTGGCTATTTACTCTACTCCAGTTTGGCTTATACCGGAGTAGGGGCAATAGTTGGTGTTGTGGCAGTAATTTGTGCAATCCCCTTACTGTACTTGGATCATCACCTTTTGAGGAATAGGTGAAATGATTGGGGATTGGGGATTGGGGATTGGGAATAATCACTAACCACTAATACCCAACTCTATAAGTTAAAGGAGAAAATCATGCAATTACGACGAATGCTAATTTTACTTGTGACTGGAATTAGTGCTGTGAGTTTGAGTGTGGCTGGATGTACAAATCAGCAGCGTAACTTTGAAGCAGATGCACAAACGCCAGCTACACCAACTCAGCTTCAAGAAACTCCACAAGCTGATGTACCTTATGTACCAACTTCACCAGAAGTAGTAAATGCTATGTTGCAATTGGCACAAGTTACAAAAAATGATGTAGTTTACGATCTTGGTAGTGGAGACGGACGTATTCCCATTACCGCAGCCCAGAAATATGGTGTTAGTCGTGCAGTAGGTGTGGAAATCAATCCCGAACTTGTGCAGGAAAGCAAAGCCAATGCCCAAAAAGCAGGTGTTAGCGATCGCGTTACATTTCAGCAACAAGATTTATTCCAAACTAATTTTGATGGCGCAACGGTAGTAACACTATACCTGTTGCCTGATGTTAATTTGAAACTCCGACCCAAATTGTTACAAGAACTCAAACCAGGTACTCGTATTGTTTCCCATGCTTTTGATATGGGTGAGTGGAAACCAAAAAAGACGGTACAGATACAAGGCACAACTCTTTATTTATGGGTTGTTCCTGATCAGGTTCCTAAGAATTTGCTTCAATAAATCGTATAAACTACCCTAACCTGCCTTGCAGATGAGGTTAGGGTTTTGCCTCTAAAGCAAGCTGCGGCACAAGACTACAGATTGAAAACTGCGATCGCAAGTTGCATGGATTCAGGCCAACATTGACAATGATCACTAATTATGTATGAGATATTTCATTTAAATATATTTACAAAAAATTACTATTAACTTATTGACTGCCAATAACCTTTTATAAAAACATCCCATATATTTGTTGCCTATATGGTTTATAATAAAATTAGATAATTGTTATATTAATCACAAAAAAAATAGTTCATCATCAAACAAGCGTAAAAGCACGGTTGTCTGATAATTGTATTGATACAGCAACGATTACGGGACTTCAAAAGCATCAATGTATACTAGTGAATCAACTAAGTATTCTCCAACGACGGACATCGGTCAAAGAAGTCGTATTTTACTAGTCGAAGATGAAGAACTAATTAGAGAAATGATCGTCCTTGCTTTGGAAGAGGAAGGTTATGGAGTCATAACGGCTGCGGATGGACGTTCTGCTGTAGAACAATTAAAAAATTTTGAAGCCAATTTAGGCGAACCAACTTTTGATTTGGTAATCCTAGATTTAATGCTGCCTCAAATTAATGGTTTAGATGTCTGCCGCTTGCTGCGCTATCAAGGCAATCCAGTACCGATTCTCATGCTCAGTGCCAAAGGAAGTGAAACTGACCGTGTTTTAGGTCTGGAGGTGGGAGCCGATGACTACCTTACAAAACCCTTCAGTATGCGGGAATTAGTAGCTAGGTGTCGTGCTTTGCTTCGCCGTCAGCGTTTGAGCAGTTTACCACAACTACCAGCTCTTAATTATAAAGAGATTACTTTGTATCCGCAAGAGTGCCGTGTCTTAGTTCGTGGTCAGGAGGTAAATCTCTCACCAAAAGAATTCCGCTTGTTAGAACTGTTCATGAGTTATGCTCGCAGAGTATGGTCACGCGAACAGTTGCTAGATCAAGTTTGGGGACCAGATTTTGTTGGAGATAGTAAAACTGTAGATGTTCACATCCGTTGGTTGCGGGAAAAATTAGAGCAAGATCCCAGTCGTCCTGAATATATTGTGACTGTACGTGGTTTTGGTTATAGATTTGGATAAGTTGTTAGTATAGTCTGTGCGAAAGCAACTAACAACTTGTGATGTTAGTATTTAGTTTTCTTTTTGGATTGACAATAGGACTAGGGGTTTGGATTTGCCAAATGGTGCAACTGCGCCGCATCATAGGAAAAATCCCACCCTCATTAAAGTCGCAACCTAGTGATATTGCGCTACCGCTAATTCCACGCCTGCGGCACGATATTGCTGAGTTGCAGCAACAGCAGTTATATTTGCAACAAATTATATATAATTATCAAGAATTGTTAGAATCAGCACCTGTAGGATATTTGCAGGTAGATGAAGAAAATCAACTACTGTGGTGCAACCAGCAAGCACGAGAGATATTGTATTTGCAAAGGTGGCAACCGGGACAAGTGCGGTTGTTACTAGAATTAGTACGATCTTATGAACTAGATCAGTTAATTGAACAAACTCGCGATCGCCAGCAATCTCAGATAAAAGAATGGGTATTTCACCCCTCTTGTGAAAGTGCGGCAGCAATGCTAGAACATAAATCTGTAATGTTGCGAGCTAGTAGCTTGCCTTTATCTCATAGAGAAGTAGGCGTATTCTTGGAAAATCGCCAAATACTCTTGGAAATTAACCAAGCGCGTGACCGTGCTTTTTCTGATCTTGCCCACGAATTGAGAACACCATTGACCTCTATTCGTTTGGTAGTGGAAACTTTGCAAGGGCGCATTGAACCACCTTTAGATCGTTGGGTTAATCGCCTAATGCAGGAAGTTGACCGACTGATTTATTTGGTGCAAAGCTGGTTAGAACTTACTCAACTAGAAACCGATCCCAGCCTGAAACTCAATTGTCAATCAACAGAAGTGCGATCGCTTATTAGCAAGGTCTGGGAAACTCTTGAACCCCTAGCAGTACGCGCTCAAGTCCAATTTGTCTATCAAGGTTCAGAAAATATTTGGCTTTATGCGGATGCTTCCCGCCTTTACCAAGTTTTCCTCAACTTGCTGGACAATAGCATCAAGTACAGTCCTGTTGGTGGTAGTATTACTGTTGAAACAAAAATCTCATCTGTAAAAAATAATCGTAATGGTAAACCAAACGCACAAGCTAATCTAGAAGTTAATATTATTGACTCTGGAGCAGGTTTTGCCGAAGCGGATTTACCTCACGTTTTTGAACGATTTTACCGGGGAGATCAAGCACGAACTCGTGATCAAACAGTTGAAAGTAGTTCTACAACAATAGTAGGTAGTGGTTTAGGTTTGGCGATCGTTCGTCAAATAATTCTGGCTCACGGTGGTTCAATTAAAGCCATGAACCATCCGATTACAGGTGGTGCGTGGATACAGTTTGTACTACCTGAAGTCATGGCAAATTCTTAAAAGCAAGACTATATTTAAAAATATCTTCATGTTTGGGAATGCAAGCGTGAAAGCAATTATATATGATCCTAACTCTGGAACGACCCAGCTCACGCGAGAAATCAGACGCTTAGAGCGCGATATCTTACGCATGGGAGCTTTGGTGGAACAATCGTTTCGTTTAAGTCACCAAGCCTTATTCGCTCGCGATTTAAAAGCAGCTGAGGAACTTCCCCATATGGATAAACAGATTGATCGCTTTTATAAACAAATAGAATCAGACTGTGCGGCAATTATGACGCTACAAGCTCCTGTTGCTCAAGATTTGCGTTGTTTGAGTGCTTTTATGCAACTGGTGCGTGACCTAGAACGGATTGGAGATTATGCTAAAGATTTAGCAGAAATCGCAGTCAAAATCTTTTCTTATCCGCCTCACCCTTGTTTAGCAGAAATTGCCATGATGTCGCACCATGCTCAAGCAATGTTAGCAACGAGCTTGGTGGCTTTGGCTGATTTAGATGAAGTCGGTGGACGCAGTATCAAACAACTAGATGATGCTGTAGATAGCGCCTACGAACATCTCTATCAAACCTTAGCCTATCAAAAAGATGTACCAGGCGTAGTCGAGCCAATTCTGTTGTTGGTATTAGTAATACGCCATCTAGAACGTATGGCAGATCATGCAACTAATATTGGTCAACGAGTGGCATATATCGTAACAGGTCAGCGCCACTAATAAAATGAGTCATTGGTCATTGGTCATTGGTCATTGGTCATTGGTCATTGGTCATTGGTCAT
>NZ_JCACKS010000136.1:0-3959 GCF_059505505.1 Pelatocladus sp.
GCACCCTAAGAGCTAGTCACATAAAGGCTTTGATAGTTGTCGGAGATGTCTACTTGTTGCTCTTCTTGGTTTGGAAGTTCGTTTAATTCTGCTAACGCGTGGCGATTGGTTTTGAGTAGGACTTCTCGGATGACAGCAGCACGCTCATCGCAATCTCGAGCCTCTTGTTCCAATCGTTCTGCTGATAAGATTTGATTGCGATCGCGCATTCGTTTAGCCATGCGATGTCCCAGAGAAGATTTTTCCTGTAATGCTCTCATTGCAATCCACAACGCATCCTCCAAAGCATCAGATTGCTCTGCTAAGAGAGTTTCTGCTGAGTAAGCATGACCCGTGCGACACCGAAACCGCAACAAATCTCCTTGTTGCAATTCCCACAGACTACCACCACACTCTGGACAGACGAAACCTGATGGTTTACCAGGTCTGTCATCGTTGTTTATTGCTTCCATATCTAGTTCTGCTATGTCAGATTCATATTTTATCTCTTCAGGAACAACGCAGTTTTCTTTCTCTTCCACTAGCGTGTTAGCCAGTTCTACCAGTAAAGCAGGAATCTCCGCTAGTGGCAGAACATAGTCAATGTCGTCTACGTTTTCGATCGCACTACTTGGCATTCCTGCATACATAGCATCGTTGGGGTTTTGAACAATCGCTACACCGCCTCGCATTTTTACTGCCTTTAATCCTGCTGTGCCATCATCAAGCACACCTGTTAAAATGACACCAACTACTCGCCTTCCGTAAGCCCGTGCGGCGGTACGAAATAGCGGATCGATAGCTGGACGATGGCTATTTTCTCTAGGCCCACAAGTTAAGTTAATGTATCCTTTTTTCACTAGCAGGTGATAATTTGGTGGAGCAACGTAGATTTTTCCTGCGAGGATTGCTTCACCATCCTGAGCGTGAGATGCAGGCAAATTTCCAACCCGCTTCAAGATACGAGGCAATACACTTGTACCGTGAGAGGGAACGTGAAGAACAATGAGAATGGCAGCTTTGATGTCTGGAGGTAAATTTTTGACCAGATAAGTAAGTGCTTCAACCCCGCCTGCTGATGTCCCGACTACCATTATATCGTGTCCAGGCATTGATTCCTCCTTATAGCAGCGCAGATGAAATTACTTAATAGACACTGCCTGATTTAACCTTAGTAAGATAGAAATATTTACTCACCTAGCTAAAAGTGGATTTATCCGCCTTCGCTCAAAGCCAGTCCCAGTGAAAAAAGGGTGTGGTGGTGTAGGAGGAGTCATATTTTCAGGGAGCATCCCAAATGTTCAAAAAACCCGCCTGCGATTTCAATTTATAAAAGTCGGAGAAATGAAGTGCGATCGCATTTTCATCGAATCGAATTCAAGTATTACGTAATGCTGGCTTATGGCTTTCGGAAGAAATAGTAAATTTGTTAAAGCAACAAACTGGAGAATAAAATATTTCACTGAGAGTACACAAGCACAGATAATATAGCAATCCGATTTGATTAATGAATTTACTCGTGGAGGCAGGCAATAGGCAATAGGCAATAGGCAATAGGGAAAGAAAGAAAAAAAGGAAGCTAGATGTGTACTGAGTTTTGTAAGCGCAGAGCGCAGGCTACGCCAACAAAAATCAAATAGGAATCCTATACAAATGTTAGATATCTAAAATCCAGGGTGGCTTGTGATAATAACAAATTTTGAGTAAAAAATTACTGCGAAACCATGAGATATTACCATCTTCCACCCATACTAGTAGGCGCATCCATCGTATTGATACAATCACAAATTGCAGTCGCTCTATCTGGACAAAATGTAGAAAGTATTGGTAGAGAAATTACAGTACGGATTGTGGATAGTCAAAATCCTGTTGCGACTGGTTCGGGAGTTATTATCAAGCAATCCAGCAATACTTATACTGTGCTAACTGCCTATCATGTGGTGAAAGATGATAGTAAGTACGAAATAATTACACCAGATCAACAAAGCAACCAGATTAAATCTGTTAAACAATTGTCAGGAGTGGATTTAGCTGTTATTGAGTTTAGCAGTAGTAAGAGTTATAAAGTTGCCAAAATCGGGAATTCTGACAAAGCTACAGCCAGTACAACAGTCTATGTAGTAGGGTTTCCGGGAAGAAGAGGTGCAATTCCCAATCCGACTTTATTCTTCACCACAGGACATGTAAATGCTAACGGTGCGCCACAAGGTGATGGTTACAATCTCATCTACGATAACGATACTTTAGGAGGGATGAGTGGTGGCCCGGTGCTGAATGAACAAGGTGAAGTCGTGGCGATTCATGGTAGAGCTGATGAGCAAGAAATTGGTGAGAAAAGTCAGAGTAAGATTATTACGGGTTTAGGTATCACTATAAATTCAGCTTTGCAGAAGATTTCAGCTGTAGGGGTTGATTTAGGAGTGCGTCCCCCGAATGTTATCGCTACTGCGCCAAAAGCAGATGACTTTTTTATTAAAGCCAAACAAAAAGATCGCAATCAAGACTATAAAGGTGCGATCGCAGATTATACCCAAGCAATTCGCCTCAATCCTAAATATGCACAAGCTTATTACCAACGAGGAATTGTCCGCTTAAATCTATACGACAAAGAAAATGCAGCGAAGGATTTACAGACAGCGACAAAATTATTTTTAGAACAAGGGAATCAAGTTGAAGGCTACAATAGTCAGGCGGTTGCTCGTACGATTTTAAAAGATTATCAAGGAGCGATCGCAGCTTACACCCAAAGTATTAAACTCAACCCTGAAGACGCCCAAGCTTATAATAAACGCGGTAATGCTTACTCTGACTTGGGAGAAAAGCCCAAAGCAATAGCAGATTATAACCAAGCAATTAAGATAGATCCCTATTTTGACGATGCTTACAATAACAGAGGAATTGTTCGCCAAGAACAGGGAGATACTCAAGCAGCATTAGCAGATTACAACCAGGTAATTAAAATTAATCCCAACTATGCTCATGCTTACAATAACCGAGGACTGATTCGTCAAGAACAGGGAGATACTCAAGCAGCGTTAGCAGACTATAATCAAGCGATCAAAATTAATCCTAACCTTGCCGAAGCTTATAGTAACCGGGGAATTATCCGTCAAGATGCAGGAGATACTCAAGGAGCATTAGCAGATTTCAACTCTGCACTCAAGATTAATCCCAACTATGCCGAAGCTTACTATAATCGCGGTCGTCTGCACTACTTATCAGGAGATAAACAAGGAGCATTAGCAGATAATAATCAAGCCATTAAAATTAATCCCAATCTTCCCAAAGCTTACTTAAACCGAGGTAGTGTTCGTGATGATTTGGGAGATACTCAAGGAGCTTTAGCAGATTATAATCAGGCACTCAAGATTAATCCCAATGATGCCGAAGTCTATAATAACCGAGGGGCTGTGCGTTTGAAGTTGGGAGATACTCAAGGGGCGTTAGCAGACTACAATCAAGCAATCAAAATTAATCCCAACTACGCCGTAGCTTATTTTAACAGAGGTGTGCTGCGTTCTCAGATGCAAAACTTACAAGGAGCCTTAGCTGATTATAATCAAGCCATTAAAATTAATCCGAATTTAACTCAAATCTATGGCATTCGAGGTTTACTGCGTGTGCAATTGGGAGATAAACAAGGTGCGATCGCAGACTTACAAAAAGCTGCGGAATGGTTTCGACAACAAGGAAACACGCAGTTGTATCAAACAACCTTGGATTTGATTAAAAAGCTTCAGTAGTAGATGGGATTGGGGATTGGGGATAAACTTAGCAGCAAACTTATTATCTAGTACGTTTGGCTATTGGCTCTTGCGATCGCCTTTGAAACCAGAAATTCCAGGGTTGAAACAAGAAACTTCAGGGTTGAAACAAGAAACTTCAGGGTTGAAACCAGAAACTCCAGGGTTGAAACCAGAAATTCCAGGGTTGAAACAAGAAACTTCAGGGTTGAAACAAGAAACTTCAGGGTTGAAACA
>NZ_JCACKS010000136.1:4059-5597 GCF_059505505.1 Pelatocladus sp.
CAAGAAACTTCAGGGTTGAAACAAGAAACTTCAGGGTTGAAACAAGAAACTTCAGAGTTGAAACCAGAAACTTCAGAGTTGAAACCAGAAACTTCAGAGTTGAAACCAGAAACTTCAGAGTTGAAACCAGAAACTTCAGGGTTGAAACAAGAAACTTCGAGAGCAGGACTTGAAACTCTAAACAAGATCCCCGACTTTTGATAAAAGTCGGGGATCTCAAGAGCTTATACCATTTCACCTAGCTTTGAAAAATTGTGATTCTCCATCTGTTTGTGTGTCCCACCCACAGGCAGATACGAAGCTTTTGCCATTTTGAGACAATTAGGCCATATGCAACTATTGTCGGGATAAAGCGATGAGCAATAGCAACTTGAGAATTATCTCCCTAATTCCCAGTGGAACTGAGATTCTAGCCATACTGGGTTTAACTGATGCTCTTGTTGGGCGATCGCATGAGTGTGACTACCCTCCCGAAATCCAAGATCGTCCTATATGTACTCAACCTAGACTCAAGACAAATGTCTCTAGCGGTGAAATCAATGAGGAAATTAATAAATTAATACAATCCGCTCTCAGTATATATGAAATCAAAACGGATATTTTAGAGCGGCTACAACCCACCCATATTGTCACCCAAGATCAATGTGATGTCTGTGCTGTGAGTTTATCAGAAGTAGAAAAAGCCGTAGCTGAATTAACTCAAGTAACACCAAAAATTATTTCCTTACAACCTAATTTTCTGAAGGATGTTTGGGCTGATATTGAACGAGTAGCTAACATTTTCCAAGTAGATGCGCTCAAGGTGCTAGAAAATTTAGAAGCTCGTGTGAAAATAGTTGTCCAAAAAACAAAAGGACTTTCCCAAACAGAAAAGTTGCCTAAAGTAGCTTGTATTGAGTGGACTAATCCTTTAATGGTTGCTGGTAATTGGATTCCTGAATTAGTTACTTTTGCAGGTGGAGAGCCTTTATTTAGCATTACGGGTCACGCTGCAACACAATTAAAATGGGAAAATTTGATTGAGAGCAATCCAGATATAATTATTTTTATGCCTTGTGGATTTGATTTAAATCGCACTCGCCAGGATGCGGAGTTGTTGACTAAACGTCCTGAGTGGCAGAATTTACATGCTAATCAAACTGGTAGAGTCTACATAACTGATGGCAATTCTTACTTCAATCGTCCAGGTCCAAGATTAGTAGATTCATTAGAAATGCTGGCAGAAATTTTGCATCCAGAAATCTTTCTATATGGTTATAAAGGTAAAAGTTGGGATAATATTTGAAAATAGAAATTATCAAATAATCTCTAATTTTCTTAATCTAAATGATCTGAATAAAATAACCCGCACAAGCGGGTTTAGTCTGTGTAGCCACGTGAGGTGAACATCGCCAGGGTTGATTATATAATTTTTAGCTAATAAATATAAGTAAGTAGGTCAAATTAAATATAAAACCTCACCCTCAATCCCTCTCCTTACTAAGGCTACGGTGTACACACAAGTCTGAAGTTACTCAAGAATCTGGGGGTTTTACTTC
>NZ_JCACKS010000137.1:0-29674 GCF_059505505.1 Pelatocladus sp.
CACGTTTGATACACTAGCATTTAGTGTACTCTATCTACCTGCAATCTGCTGTATTTAACCGAACCAGGAACTATGGTTCGCTATCGCAACGAGTCGCTGGTAATTATTAGAAAAGAAGAATCAAAAAACTGCCGTTTGGCTGAATTAGACTTACTATAGCGCTTCTGACTTGATTGCAATACAGTCGGAACCCCACCCCTTAATCCCCTGGATTAAGGGGTGGGGTGCGTATTGGACACAACCGAGAACTGCTATAGTTGTTTCACCTGGGGTTCAGTTTACTGATGTGGTAATTTCTAAATATGGTAAGTGTTTCCATTGGGTAGGGTCGTAGACTACCTTCACCCCTAACGGGGACGAAAACTCTTCATCTACGCGGTTTTTTAATTGTGATTTGCGATCGCTTAGCGGCTGCTTTGCAGCATCGCTTTCTTGTTTGTTGTGAATGGGTTCTCGTTAATAAGCAACGTTGAAACGTATTCAACAAACGCTTTAATGTTCTCTATGGATGAAAGAAGGTTAATAAGCAACGTTGAAACGTATTCAACAAACGCTTTGATGTTCTCTATGGATGAAAGAAGGTTAATAAGCAACGTTGAAACGTATTCAACAAACGCTTTGATGTTCTCTATGGATGAAAGAAGGTTAATAAGCAACGTTGAAACGTATTCAACAAACGCTTTGATGTTCTCTCATGGCACGAAAGCTGGGAATACAATTGTTTTGAATGCGTGACTTTTGACGTTTTTTGGTAGAATTGTTTTGGTTAACTTCACCCCTATTGGTGTCTGATAAGCCTCTGCCCAGTGGCACTACAATCATTGCTTGGCAAGTAGGAAATCTCCAAGCTTTAGAAGAATTTGAAATACAAATGATAAATGACCAATTACTATTGTATAAACGCGTAGACGCTCGTAAGAGCGGCTTCTCGTAAGAGTATAATCGCGTCTGTACCAATGACAATTGACCAATTTATGTTAAATTCTTTCATTCCCCCATCCAGATTTTTTCCCTATCTTACTTGGCAAGATATTGAAAACATGCCAGATAAACAAAATGTCGTCATAATTCAACCCATTGGTGCAATTGAACAACATGGTTTGCACTTACCATTAATTGTCGATTCCGCAATTAGTATAGCCGTTTTAGGCAAAGCATTATCTAAATTAGATGCTGATATTCCAGCCTACGCCTTACCTAATATTTATTACGGTAAATCAAACGAACATTGGCATTTTCCCGGTACTATTACTCTAACTTCTCAAACACTAATTGCTTTATTAATGGAAGTTTGTGAGAGTATTTATCGAGCAGGTTTTCGGAAATTAGTATTGATGAATTCTCATGGTGGACAACCACAAATTATAGAACTAGTTGCCAGAGATTTACATATTAAATATGATGACTTTTGTATCTTTCCTCTATTTACTTGGCGAGTACCAAATATAGCCAAAGAATTGCTGACACCTAAAGAACTAGAGTTAGGAATTCACGCCGGAGATGCAGAAACTTCCTTGATGCTGGCAATTTTGCCCGAACAAGTAAAAATGGCAAATGCAGTTACTGAGTATCCGCAAAATCTACCTACAGATAGCGTTCTGAGTATGGAAGGAAAGCTACCCTTTGCTTGGGCAACAAAAGACTTATCTCAAAGTGGCGTACTAGGAGATCCAACCACAGCAACAAAAGAAAAAGGCGATCGCATCTGGGAATCATTAGCCGATGGTTGGGTACAAACCATCAAAGATATCTACAAATTTCAACAACCAAACACAACAACATAAGCAGATTACTTAGATTTCCAATAAGGCAGATCACCAAATTTTTGGAGCAAGAAATCAATAAACGTTTTGACTCGAAGTGAATATCTACGATTCGGCAAGTAAAGCGCGTAAATGCCCGTATCCATCTCCGTTTGGGGATGCACTTGGAAATCAGTTAGCATCGCTTGCAAGCGCCCGGCTCGAATATCTTCACTAATCAACCAAGTTGGCATCAGGATCACACCTGCACCGTCTAAACATGCTTGACGCAATATTTCCGAATTGTTTGCCACTAGAGAACCACTAACTTTCACCTCACAAATTTCTGTGTCTCGCTGGAACCGCCAGATGTTGTAGTTGGTGAAATAGGCAAATAACAAACAATTGTGGTGAGCTAAGTCATTTGGGTGTTGAGGTTTACCATGCTGTTGGAAATAATTTGGACTAGCACAAACCAGACGAGAATAGGAAACAAGTTTGCGGACAATTAGATTAGCATGGGAGCGATCAAGGTTGCCAATGCGAATTACGACGTCTAGCTCTTCTTCCACTAGGTTTGATAATCCATCACTCAGATGTAAATCTAATTTAACTTCTGGATACTGAATCAGAAAAGTACTGACAATTGGCGCGATATGGAGCCGTCCAAATGCTACTGGCATCCCAACTTTTAACACACCCCGTGGTGTGTCTTCTCCTTCCATTACACAAAGATTTGCTTCCTCCACATCTTGCAAAATACGCACTATTCTGTTGTAGTAATTACGACCTTGTGGTGTGAGCGTGATGCTACGGGTTGAGCGGTTAAGTAACTGAGTGTTTAACATGGCTTCGAGTGAGTTCACTTGGCGAGTGACTGAAGAAACTGCCAATTCTAATTGACGCGCAGCTTCCGAGAATCCACCCATCTCCACTACCTTCACAAAGGCACGCATCGCTGCAAATTGATCCATGGATATGGAATATCCTTTACTTTTGCAAAATATGCAAAGGTGCTTGGCGTTGTAGCTATATTAACATTTCTTATGAATGAAGTTATGGTTTAACTATGGCAATCAAGGTGTAATCCAAAAAGAAGAAAACCATGACTTTAATAGTTGAAATAACTTCAGATTTTATCTGCCCTTGGTGTTTGGTTGCAGACGCACGACTCAATCAAGCGATTGTGATATTCACACGCAACGCGATGGTGCAAAGCACCCGCCTTACGGCGATCGCACAACTCAATTCTCAGGTTGAAGTTCAACGCATTTGGTATCCGTTTGAGTTAAATCCTGATCTGCCAAAAGCAGGTATCGATCGCAAAACCTACCGTACCAAAAAGTTTGGCAGTTGGGAATACTCGCAAATATTAGATACAAAAACGATAGAGGCAACTCAAGCAGATGGAATTAACTTTCGCTATGACTTAATGCAGGTAACACCCAATACTTTCAACGCCCATCGCTTAACCTGGTTCGCTAGTAAGAACGACAAAGCAACCAAGATGGCTGAACGGATTTTGAAAGCCTACTTTACCGAAGGACAGAATATTGGCGATATTGAAACCTTAGCCAATCTTGCAGCTGAAATTGACATCGATGCTAATACGGCAAAAACATTCCTTTTGTCAGATGCGGGGATTGAGGAAGTTAGAGAACTCGAAAGACAAGCAAAAGCCAGAGATGTCCGCAGCGTGCCAACTATTCGCATTGGTCAAGAAATTCTAGTCGGCGCACAATCGATAGATGATTATTTAGTGGCTTTGCAAAATGCTGTGAATGAATTAGAAGCTGCATATTAGGAGGGGATTATGAAACCCACAGGCAACCATGCCATCATCATCGGCGGCTCATTAGGTGGTTTGTTTGCCGGCCTCATGCTCCGATCAATCGGTTGGGACGTTGATATTTATGAACGCTCTGCTCACACACTCGACAGTCGCGGCGGTGGTATTGTCCTACAACCTGATGTTATTGAAGCATTTCAAAGAGCAGGTGTTAGCCATAAAGCATCACTGGGTGTAGTGGCACACGAAAGATATTACTTGAACCCCGATGGCAGCATTGCTCAACGGATGCCGATGCGTCAAACTTTGACTTCCTGGAATTTGCTCTACAGTTCTATGCGTCGGCATTTTCCATCCCAACATTATCACCAAGGAAAACTCCTGACCAATATTCAGCAAAATGGTGAACAAGTCATGGCAATATTTGCTGATGGTACTCGTAAAATCGGTGATTTGTTGATTGGCGCAGATGGGCCAAACTCTACCGTGCGTCAGCTGTTTCTACCAGATGCTCATTATGATTATGCTGGATACGTTGCTTATCGCGGTTTAGTCAACGAAGCTGATCTAGAGCAAGACGCTGCGGCTTTGTTTACAGAGCGATTTGTATTTTACCAATTTCCCAATTCTCACATTCTCCAATATGTCATCCCAGGAGAAAATGAATCTCTCGTACCCGGAGAACGCCGCTTTAACTGGGTTTGGTATGTCAATTATAACGAATTGACAGAATTACCACGTATTTTGACAGACAAAGAAGGTAGACACCGTGACTATTCCATCCCACCAAGAATGTTAGCCTCGTCGGTTGAGGAGCAAATGCGAGTCTATGCGGATACAGTGCTAGCTCCACCATTTCGGAAACTAGTTGCAGCAACTCAAGAACCATTTGTGCAAGCAATTCTGGATCTGGGGATTCCTCAAATGAGCTTTGAAAGAGTGGCGCTGGTTGGGGATGCTGCTTTCATTCCCCGTCCCCATACAGCAGCAAGCACATCTAAAGCTGCGGCGAATGCGATCGCTCTGGCCGATGCTCTGATTGAACATGAACACGATGTTCCTAAAGCCTTAAAGGCTTGGGAATCTGCTCAACTTGCCTATGGCTTACATCTACTCAAACACGGTCAAACGCTAGGCGATCGCTCTCAATTTAGCTACGGCGTCGGTCGATTTGGCGAGAACACCACCTCTGTTCAACAAGTTTAGGAAAAAGACAAGACTATGTACCAAAAAAAAGTGCGGCTTTATGGTCAACCCAACTCCGCAGAAGCTTATGCAATTCGTGATTTTCTCAACCGCAGCGTTGTGGAATTCGACTGGATTGAACTCACTTGTGATCAAGACTGCGATCGAGAACTCGGTCTTCCATCTCTCAACGATATTCGGCTACCAGTGGTTGAGTTCCCAGATGGAACACAAACCTTTGCTCCGACTATTCGAGAAATTGCCCAGCGTTTGGGATGGGTGACACAACCACGCTTCCAAGAATATGATCTGTCTATTTATGGTGCTGGGCCTGCTGGACTCAGTGCTGCTGTGTACGCCGCATCGGAGGGATTACGGACTGTCCTCATCGAGCGCCATGCAGTTGGGGGACAGGCTGGAACTAGCTCCTTAATTGAGAATTATATGGGATTTCCTGAAGGAATCAGTGGTGCAGAATTGGCAGAGCGCGCCCGTCAGCAAGCGGTTAAATTCGGTGTTGAGTTATTGCTGATCCAAGAAGGGATCAAAGCCGAATTTAAAAATAATCGCATCTACGTAGACATGGCTGATGGTAGCAAAATGATTGCACGGGCAAACATTTGTGCAACGGGCGTAGAGTATCGGCGGCTTGGTCTCCCCAACGAAGATCGCTATCTTAATGTTGGATTATTTTATGGTGCGGGAGTTAGCGAAGCGCCCATGTGTCAAGATGAAGACGTGTTTGTAGTGGGTGGTGGTAACTCAGCTGGTCAAGCGGTGATGCATTTCTCTCGATATGCAAAAAAAGTAACTATGCTGGTTCGCGGTGATAGTCTAGCGGCTACGTTGTCGCAGTACCTCATTCATCGCATCACTAACACTAGCAACATTGAAGTCCTCTATCAGACTCAAGTCACAGGTTTAGATGGCGATCGCACACTGCGTCAAATTGAACTGACCAACTGTCGTGATCGTTCGGTTCAAAAAATCGACACTCATCGGTTATTTGTTTGTATTGGTGGGATGCCTAATACAGAATGGGCAAAAGATACAAGTATTATACGTGATAATGCTGGCTACATAGTAACTGGACCAGACTTACTTAAACAAGGTCGTCCGCCCGAATGTTGGACACTTGAGCGTGATCCCTTCTTTCTTGAAAGCAGCGTACCGGGTTCCTTTGCGGCGGGTGATGTCCGACATGGTTCAATTAAGAGGGTTGCATCAGCCGTGGGTGAAGGTGCAATGGCTGTGACTTTTGTACATCGGTATTTAGCAGAGACAGCTTGAGATATCTTCTGAGAATATTGAGATTAATCTTTGTTTACAAAATAAATGTCGTAAGATAGCACTTTCTAGCTTAATTGAGTTCCATAATCAATAAAGTTAGTTAAATTTTTTGCATTAAACCTAGGTTAAGACTAGAATAAACATTACAATAGTAAATTCTAAGTGAAGTAGTTTTTCTCACAACTGAATGAAGAAATGAACAATCACTGCAACATCTCCCGTCGCAGTCGGGCTGCTTTCGTGCGTGCATTGCATACTGCTGTGAAGGGGAGGGCTAGGTATAAGATCAATGGCTTGCAAGGCTCGGAAGCTTTCAAGAAATACCTAGAGTTGAGGTTGTCAGAGGTGCAGGGGATTACACAAGTAAGTGCCAATCCCTCCACTGGCAATGTTCTGGTACTCTACCAACCAGGACAGACTGTTTTAGCGCTTGCTGCACAGATTGAACACCTGGTTATAGAGTATACCAAACAAAGTCAGCACTCTATAGTCAAGGCAACAAAAAAAATCAACCGATTTCCGAAAAAGGCAAAAAAACCTGCAAGCAACAAAAAATCCCATCAGCTGACAGCTAATACTCATCAACAAGAAATAGCTACTTGGCATCTTAAAGAAACTGATGCAGTCATTACGGAGTTAAAAACTTCCCAAGAATCAGGATTAACTACCAACAAAGCCCAACAAAAGCTGAAACAATACGGTCCAAATGCTTTACCGGAAGCACATCCCCGCTCCGGGTTAAGTATGTTTATTGATCAGTTTAAATCTTTACCCGTAGGACTTTTAGCTGTAGCGGCTGGTGTTTCAGTTGCTACCGGGGGTTTGGTTGATGCTGTGGTAATTATGGGGGTGGTAGTGATCAATGCTGCCATTGGTTACGCCACAGAAAGCAATTCGGAAAAGGTGATTCGTTCGCTGAAGAATCTAGTTAATCCCACAGCGTTTGTACTTCGCGATCGCAACATTCAAGAAATTAGCGCTCAAGAAATCGTCATCGGGGATATTCTGATTCTCAAACCCGGTAGTTATGTACCAGCAGATGCGAGACTCTTAGAAGCACGTCGCCTCAGTATAGATGAATCGGCGCTGACTGGTGAGAGTATGCCCGCGAGCAAATATGCTCAGACTCTAGTTGGTGAAAATATTGCCTTGGGCGATCGCACCAACATGGTTTACATGGGAACCCTAGTTACTGGTGGACAAGGAACAGCAGTAGTAGTTGCCACTGGTAAATACACTGAAATGGGCAATATCCAAATGATGGTTAGTGAGGCCACATTGCCCGAAACCCCGATGGAAAAACAGTTAGACCGAGCCGGAAGCCAGCTAGTTATGGTATCGGGCGCAGTTTGTGCCTTATTCTTTGGTATCGGCATCCTGCGCGGGAATAGTTTGCTGCAAATGCTCAAATCATCGATTTCTCTAGCAGTAGCAGCAGTTCCCGAAGGTTTACCCACAGTCGCGACTACAACTCTGGCTTTGGGGATCGCTAACATGAGGAAACACAACGTCCTCATTCGGCGTTTGGATGCGGTAGAAACCCTTGGTTCTGTCCAGACAATCTGCATGGATAAAACCGGAACGATCACCGCCAACCGGATGACAGTTGTAGAACTGTGTACAGATAATAAGTGTATCCAAGCATCTGCTGACGAATTGCTTTTCGGCAAAGAAGCAGTTAATCCCTATGAAAACGAACAGCTCTTAAAGCTGATTCATGTCTTAACGCTGTGCAACGAAAGTGAAGTTGAAAAAGAAGGTGATGAGTACACCGTCAGAGGTTCTGCGACTGAAAATGCTCTGATCGATGTTGCGATTAAAGGAGGAGTCAATGTCCCCAATCTGCGAGCAAATTATCCGCGACTGAAGATCAATCACCGTTCCCAAGAACGCAATTACATGGCGACACTCCACACTACCCCAGACGAACAGCAAAAGCTGATTGCAGTTAAAGGTAGTCCGTCAGAAGTTCTCAGTCTATGTAGTTGGCAAATCAAGAACGGCGAAAAAGTTCCCCTCACCGAAGCAGACAAACAAGTCATTGAAAACGACAACGATGATATGGCTGGTAAAGCACTGCGGGTATTGGGAGTTGCTTATCAACTTGATGAAACCGAAAAGATCCATACTCGCGATTTAATCTGGTTGGGATTAGTCGGTATGATCGACCCGATCAGAAATGGCGTCCAAGATTTGATGGGAGGTTTCCATCAAGCGGGGATCGATACAGTGATGATTACTGGCGATCAAAGTCCAACAGCTTACGCCATTGGCAAAGAACTGAATCTGAGCAAAGGCGAACAACTGCAAATTCTCGATTCCACTCACCTCAACAACCTCGAGCCAGAGGTAATGAAAGGACTCTTGCATCGCGTCCATGTTTTCGCCAGAATCAGCCCTGCAAATAAATTGCAAGTTGTGCAAGCATTGCAAAGTAGCGGTAAAGTAGTTGCAATGACAGGCGATGGCATTAATGACGCCCCAGCGTTGAAAGCTGCTGATGTCGGGATCGCCATGGGACATACTGGTACAGATGTTGCTCGTGAAGTTGCAGATGTTATCTTGGAAGACGATAATCTGGAAACGATGATTATTGCTGTTAGCCACGGACGGACAATCTACAACAACATCCGCAAATCTGTCCACTACCTGCTGTCTACCAACGCCAGCGAAATCATGGTGATGTTAGCAGCAACTACAGCTGGTATTGGTCATCCCCTGACAGCTATACAACTATTGTGGGTGAACTTGGTATCAGACATCTTCCCAGCTTTAGCCCTGGCAATGGAAGCACCAGAACCAGATGTATTGCTCACACCACCCCGCGATCCCAAGGAACCAATCATTAGAAGTTCAGACTTTGGTAGAATCTTGGTGGAATCGGCAGCATTATCTGCCAGCACCTTAGCAGCCTACTGGTATGGTATCACTCGTTATGGTTTCGGCCCCCAAGCCAGCACCATCGGCTTTATGAGTTTGACTATTGCTCAACTGTTGCATACTTATACCTGTCGTTCCCAGACTCACACAATCTTCAGCAAGGAAAAACTACCACCTAACAAATACTTAAATATAGCCATAGGTAGTTCCTTAGCTCTCCAAATCCTAGCCGCGATCGTACCCGGACTCAAAGGTCTGCTGCAAATCTCGCCGATCAACCTTGTTGATACTGCGGTAATCGGTAGTAGTGCTGTATTGCCATTCCTGTTCAATGAAGGTAGAAAGGAAATAGCGACTAGATATTTGCGAGGAGATCACAATTCCCCACGTCTGCTTCCTAGTAGTAAAAATGACTCTGCTACTAGCCCTGTATTAGAAGCAGCAGAACAACAAGAAGTTGAGTTACAAACTGTTGCTGTTGTTGTCTGTTAGTGGATATTGAATAAAGTCAAAGAATTTTCTTAAGTTATTGATTTGTGATTTGTGAGAATCACAAAGCCCAGATCCCCGACTTCGCAGGAGTTGTCGGGGATCTTGTCTATCACGAAGGGATTACAGCAATAACTTTTAAGATTTACAACTCCTATTTAGACAGGACTTACACAACTGGCATATTATTTTAAGTTCGTAGTAAGGACTTTAGTCCTTATTTTGAGGACTAAAGTCCTTATTACAAACAAAACATTAAATTTTTATGAAAAAAGACTTCATGTTTAGCTCGGAATCCGTGACTGAAGGACACCCGGATAAACTTTGTGATCAAATTAGCGATGCAATTGTTGATAAATTCCTGCAAAAAGATCCTTATTCTCATGTCATTGCAGAATGTGCAGTTGCAACGGCGATAGTATTTATTGCTGCTAGATTTGAATCGGATGCAATTGTAGATTTTACGAAAATTGCTCGCAAAGTAATTGAGCAAGTTGGTTATGATGAACCTGACTTTAATGCGAAAACTTGTAGTATTGTCACTAGTGTTAAAGAATTGCAATCTAGCAGCTATCGTTATTGGGACGCAAAGAAATTATCAGATGATGAAATTGAGTTAATTCCAGCTACAGATCAGGTGACAGTATTTGGTTTTGCTTGTAAGCAAACTCCTGCTTTGATACCACTTCCGATATGGTTGGCGCACCAATTAGCTAGGCGACTAACTAATGTACGACACGAGAAAATACTTCCTTACATTGCACCGGATGGTAAAACTCAAGTCGGGATTGAATATCGCGATCGCAAACCCTACAGAATCCACAGTATCTCAATTCTGGCTAGTAAAAAGCCTAGTTCTACATCAAATATTGCTGATGAAAATACACTCCAGCAAGAAGTTAAAGAGATCGTCATTGATCATGTCTTTGCAAAAGCAGAATATCAGCCTGACGATAAGACGAGAATATTTATTGACTTTGATCAACCTTTTGCGATTGGCGGCCCGTCTGTACATTCGGGGTTAACTGGTAGAAAGAATGCGATCGATACCTACGGAGAATATTCTCGCCACAGTGGTGCTGCTTTAAGTGGTAAAGATCCCACCCGAATAGATAGGGTTGGTGCTTATGCTGCACGTTATGCGGCGAAAAATGTTGTCGCAGCAGGTTTGGCTGAAGAATGTGAAGTGCAGCTAACTTACTCAATGGGATTAGCTAGACCTGTCAGCATTCAGGTAGAAACCTTTGGTACAGGCAAAATTTCCGATGAAGAAATTACGGTACTGTTGGAAAAGAATTTTGATTTTCGCTTGGCGGGAATTATCAAGAAATTTAATTTGCGGTTGTTGAGTGCGATCGCTAAAGGCGGATTTTATCGCAAACTAGCCGTCTATGGTCATGTTGGTAGGATGGATCTGGAAAATGTGCCGTGGGAAGAGACAGATATAGTTACGGCTTTACTAGGATGAAATCCTTAAATATGTTGTGATCTAGGTGGTTAACTGCATACATTGTAGGTAGTTCACACCACCAAATCTGCCTTGACCTGTGTGTCTACACTTACTCTGTATAAGAATTGTAGAGGTTAAATAGCAGAGATTTACATACATGTTATTTTTGCATGATGTTATGATTAGATTATCGAGAATTATTTTCGGCTATGTGAATGAAATTTATATCTAAACAAACGCCTCTCCGAATCTAAATCTCTATATTTTTTGATTCAGGAGATTTTTTATGTCAATTTATGTTAGTAATCTATCTGATGAAATTGAAGAAAATGACCTCAAACGAATTTTTTCTGAATATGGATATGTTAATAAAATTCAAATATCTCTGAACCAAAAAACTGGTGAGAAGAGGGGATTTGCGGTTGTTGAAATGGCTACAGGCACTGAGGAAGCAGAAGCAATTCGAGCTTTGAGAGGTATTGAGTTGATGGGATATAGCCTCAAAGTTAATAGAGCCATGACTGAGTACAGTATTTGAGAAATGTGTATGGAGTGACTAGAGAATTAATTATTTATAAAATAATTTGTTCTATTAAAAAAACAAAAAAACTGGCAATCAATGATATATAAAATTAACATTTTAACATTCAAGAATAATTGCGAAATAAATTACAAATTACTATCGTTATCTATGGTGAAAACCTCATCTGATTTCACCCAAATTTAGGATTAAAAATGAAACTTTTATTCAATAGGTCGAGTCAAGCACTGACTCATTTTACAACTGATAACAGTCAAGCAAATACAGCCACATATATTTGGGAATCTATGCAGAGTAAGCATACTTGTCCCTGCTGTTCATATACTCTACTGTGTCATATACGTTTAGGAGGTATTTACTGGCGTTGTGGTCATTGTTATCAAGAAATGCCAGCCCTTAGCATAGGATAAATGAGATCTACATTCGTCTGTAAGTGAAACAGGTAAAAGGCTGAATGTAGAATCTCATAAGCGTAAATCAATATTCTATGTTAGGGTTAAAGCATCGAGAATTATTTTCGGCTATGTGATTGACCACAATTAGCATCTCTCCGAATCTAAATCTCTATACCTTAATTAGATATTGGAGATTCTTATGTCAATCTATGTCGGTAATCTCTCTGAAGAGGTTCAAGAAGATGACCTCAAACAGATATTTTCAGAATATGGATCTGTAATTAAAGTTCGCTTACCTACATGTCGGCAAAGTGGTGAGAGGAGAGGATTTGCTTTTGTAGAAATGAAAACAGACGCTGAAGAAGCAGCAGCAATTTACTCACTCTTAGACACTGAATTTATGGGTCGTAATCTCAGAGTTAATAAAGCTATTACGAAGGTAGACAAAAGATCATCGTCTCATGTGTAAGCTGTTTATTGCATTACGCTTGCGGAGCAATTAGTTTATCACTCAACTATCTAATCTGTATATTCTTATTGGGCATTAGTCACAGAATTTAGCGTAGCTTACTTGTCAACATGCAATAGCCCAATATGAAGATTTACACTCCGCATTTGCTTTAGAAAAAATGGTGAGCTTGTGGCAACAGTAAATTATAAACTAACAGGAAAATATCTCCCACCTCAGATATTTATTTTAGGAATATGTTTCGTTCCTGGAGTAACTGAAGTTAGCAGCGAACAGTTAACTGAAATACGGCAATTTATCAAGAATGATCGTTTGCTTCAGCATTATTTGGAGCAGAAAATTTTGGTTATCCAAGAGTGAATTTCTCACCCATTAAACTTGCTTCGCTTGAACCTAACCTGTTGCTGGCCATACTACAAAAGGTTTACCCCCATACCAGACATGGTGCAAGGAAAAACCCACTACTAGGAACGGTGGTCTTAGTAATCGATGAAATTAAACCTAAATAAAAGTTGAGGCATTGCTTGATCATGGGTTTTAAGTACAAATGGAAAAATGGCTCTGCGCCTTCCCGTGACAAGGCAGCACGCAGCAAGTATCTACTGGAAGAAGGGCAGTTTAACAACCAAAAAGACAGAAATCTAGCAGAACAAGAAGCTCGCAAACACTTGGGTGTACCAACGCGAATTCCAGACGATGATCGCTCTATACTGGGGTATTCACAAGACTGGTAACAATCACATAGCTAAATCGCTCCTCCAGAATGAGAGGACTGATGTTAGTCACACTACTAACCTTTTGATATAGATAAGGCAAGTGGCGTGACTAAATTTTTGTGTTGCGATCGCCCAGCTTTAAATAAGCTTCGCAAATATACTAGATACGGCAGAAAGGCACTTACTAAAAGTTTTACCTCCGCAGTCACCTTTCATGCACAAAAACCAACATAACTATGAACCTACTGATAATGACATATGATGGAGATTAATTGAACTATTTAATTGCACTTCTCGAATTCATGTAATGTAGCGATCGTATGTTTATATTGCAGTAATTGATTTTACGCATTTTTTGGTAAAATGGAAGACTCCGTAACACCTTTTTAAAATGTTAATTGACTTGCTGTTGTTTGTTAAAATACATTTTATTTTGTCAATGTTAGAGAATTAATTTAACGGGTACAGATGTTATAAGCAGTCTTTTACGAGCTTTGGTTAAGATGCTAGGCTATCAAAAGAAGCTTATATCTGGTTTAACATTTGAAGCTAAGTGTGGATATATGAAACAAACATTGGGTAAAGGTTTAATTAGGAAGGTAATACCATACTACTTGACTACTTGTCGTTCCAAACTTATGGTATAGGAGTTAAGTTATAAATTATGCTTAGTGCTACAGACCTCAATAAAGCTATTGCTCAGTTAGTAATTTTTACACCAGATGCGTCAGCTTTCTCAGCTCCACAAGCGTTGGCACTAATTTTAGGAAAATATTCTCATCTCTATAATGGTAACGTTCAGGCACTACCCTTGCCAGAAGAAATACCTCAAGAAGTTCCTAGAGTCATTCTTCAGAGTAAGGATGGAACTCATAGATTGGATTTATCACCTCTGCGGGTTACTTCTTATTGGATGCGATCTGCTGAAACGTTAGTAGAACCTGAAGACATACTTAGTACTTCAATAGAAGTATTAGAGCATTATGTCGAAGGTATGGAAGCTCAAGTTGGTCGTTTAGCATTAGTGTTGACATGGATATATAAAGCAGAAAATCCCGCTAAATTAATTGTTGAGAGATTTTGTAAACCAGAGTTACAAACTACTATTTTTAATGAATCAGAAAACTTTGAGATTCATAATCATAAACACGTGAACTTGAAAAATTTTTCAGTTAATTCATGGATGCGTTGTAAGACTGGATTACTAATAATGAATAATGTTGAATCTAAAGGAGTTATAGTTGAACAAGATGTGAATACTCTTATTGAAGAAATACAACAGCACAGGTTTACATCTGAGGAAATAAAAACCTATTTTAAAATAGCAGCAGCAGAAGCTGAAGCCAACCTTCAAGTATATTTTCCTGAGGATATTTAGCTATGCTTGCAATCCATACACGAGAAGAACTGACTTCAAATAAGTCTGATAAAAATAATTTAGAGTTTTTAACAAAAGACGTAATTTCGTCTCTATTGTATCATTGTGATAAAAGTTACAAGATCATAAATATTCAATCTAATCGCCAAAATTCTACGGAAGTAGTATATAGATTGCCACTACAATATCAAGATGCTAATACTCTGAGACTACTTACAGACTATATTCATCAAATTAAAAATGAGATTCAGCAAACTAAAAGCCTAGACAAACCTCAGATTATTCGAGAAAAACCGATTAAATCAGTAGATACTCTTCTGAAAGAAAGTAGTGAATCTAATCTTCAAATCACTCAAAGCCGTCTAATTGAGCTTTTACAAGAAGACAATGAAGATGATGAGGGCTTTTTAAAGCCTACTCCTTATGCTTTTGATAAAGCATGGAAATTAATTGCTGATGCATCTCAATTTATGAGAAACTGCTTTCCTAAAGCATGGGTTTCTACAAATGATGAGGGTGGTATTCGACTTACATGGAGTCGATTAGAAAAAGAAGCAGAGGTTCGTTTAATCTGTGGTTCTGAACCAAACAAACCAACCTACCTTTACCACGAAAAGGGTGAAAAATACGGTGTTGTGAATGATGTATCAGGCTTAAGTTTAGCAGGTTGGCTACAGTGGCTAGATAAGGTGTGAATGAATGAATGAACAATCTGCCTCTGGTAGGCCAAAGTCAGAACCTTTGCCTTGTAGCGCTATTGTTTATCGAGCATTACTTAAAAAGAGATGGCTGAATCAAGATATAGGAAGAGTAGAAGCTGGCGCTTATTTGCTGCGTGAAAAAGAAAAAAATAGAGGACTTTCTGTTAACATTGCTGCAATTTGCTCACCTCAGAAATGCGCTGGAAAGTTCGACAAGTGTTTTGGAGTAGCTAGTCTCCATGTTGGACGAATTCGTGAACTTGGCCTAGATGTGGTAGCTGATAAATATGATCATGCCTATATTAAAGGTTTGCCATACAAGGATGATAATTTAGCTGAAGCTGAACGACTTGCTGGTTTGTTAGCCAAACAATCACGAATTGTTTGGCTAGATACTACCTTATACTAAGTTTTAGTTCTAACTTATTTTTGTAATCTTGATTAAGGAGCGAGCTATTTATAAAAATTTTACCTCTCGTATGGAGGCGGTGCAGTCGCCTATTATTCCTGTAGTTGGCGAATTAATTAACAACAATCCCGGAACAATTTCCTTGGGACAAGGTGTAGTTGCTTACGCGCCACCACCAGAAGCCATTGAATTTTTAGCAAAATTTTTAGCTGAACCAACTAATCATCTCTATAAAGCTGTAGAAGGAATTCCCCCATTATTAACAGTAATTGCAGCAAAACTACAAACTTTTAATAGTATCAAAATCAATACAAATAATAGTATTGTTGTGACTGCTGGTAGCAACATGGGATTTATAAACGCCATTCTTGCTATTACTAATATAGGGGATGAAATTATTCTGAATACTCCCTACTATTTCAATCATGAAATGGCAATTACTATGGCGGGTTGTCATCCAGTATTAGTAGAAACCGATGAAAATTATCAACTACGTCCCGATGCGATCGCCCAAGCCATCACCTCAAAAACAAAAGCTGTAGTAACTATTTCTCCTAATAATCCAACTGGGGTTGTATATAGCCAAGCAGCCTTGCAAGAAGTAAATCAAATTTGTCGCGATCACGGTATCTACCACATCAGCGATGAAGCCTATGAATACTTTACTTACAATGGAGTCAAACATATTTCCCCGGCTGCATTTCCTGATAGTAGTGAATATACTATTTCTTTGTATAGCCTTTCCAAAGCTTATGGTTTTGCTAGCTGGCGTATTGGTTATATGGTGATTCCTAAACATCTGCTTGTTGCTGTCAAAAAAGTCCAGGATACAAACTTGATTTGTCCGCCTGTGGTTTCCCAGTATGCAGCTTGGGGTGCTTTGCAGACAAAACCAGATTATTTGAAAAATCATATTCAAGCGATCACTCAAGTGCGAGAATTAGTAATTGATTCTCTCCAAAGTTTAGAAGAATTATGCAAAATTGCTCCTGCTGAGGGTGCTTTTTATTTTTTTCTCAAAGTTAATACCGAAATAGATTCTTTTGAATTAGTTAAAAGATTAATTCAAGAACATCAAATTGCTGTCATCCCTGGCACTACTTTTGGTATGAATAATGGATGTTACCTACGTGTTGCTTATGGTGCATTGCAAAAAGAGACGGTCAAACAAGGGATAGAAAGATTAGTTAGGGGTTTGAAAAAGATTGTTAACTCTTAAAATGTACATTTTAAGAGTTAAGCTAATGTGAGTCAAAATTATACTTTAAATAATATTGCTGTAAATCTAAGTTTTCCAATATTTCACAAATGCCAATTATTAACAAATTCATTGAAGTAGAAACTACTCTGGGAATTAATATTCATAATATAACTCCTCAAATTGAAGCGTTGATTTATTCCACATTAATTCAGAATGGTCAAGTCTTAATATTTTCTCGTCATACGACAACTGCTTTAGCTATTAATGAATATGAAGAAAGATTATTAGCAGATATCAAAGTATTTTTACAAAAAATAGCACCAGAATCAGACAGCTACTTACATAATGATTTGCATCTGAGAAAAAACATTCCACCAGATGAACCAATGAATGCTCATTCTCATCTGATGGCAACGATGCTGAATAATAGTGAACTCATCCCTATTGTTGATGGAAAATTAGGATTGGGAACTTATCAGTCAGTTTTATTCTTTGAATTAGATGGTCCGCGTAAAAGAACCGTATTCTGTCAAGTATCTGGAGATTAGATACCAATCTAGATTTAAATTTTTACTCAAGAAAATATGCAGAAAAGTATTAGAATTATCAAGTGACTTAACTATTTAGTTTGCCATGATTGAATCAAAGGATTGGAATCATTCAATAATCGATTCAATTCATGGAATGCTTTTGTTTGATGACGAACATGGGCATCAATAAATAAACCAATTATATCCGCCGTTAATAACCGCAATGCTTCTGGAGTTTGAGTAGTTGAAAAGTCAATAAATGCTCTACCTGTGGTGAAGTCGAAAGGATCAGCAATGATAAAATGATTTGCTCCCTCTAGAAACACCAAATAGCTATCATTTCGTCCTCCAGCAATTGCTTCTTGGAATGTACGCGTTATAGAAGTGGTTGCATCACCTGAAGTGATCCCATAGCGATCGCTACTATTTGCAATCACTCCATCACGAGTTCCACCAATTAATAACATCGGTAGAGAATCCGGTAAAGGCAAAATCGTACCTGGTTCGTATCCCATGATTGTCCCTCCCATAGAATGGCCAGCATAAGCAAAAGATGCTGCTACTTGTGGGAAAAAAACAGGATTAGCATTTTCGATCGCCACTCTCCCACCTGCTGAGTGTCCACCTAAAATCACTCGTTCTAAGTCAAGCATCCCAGCTAGGATTCCCTCTGCTTGCAACTGTTCGAGTTTCGCTAACAGTGTCGGTAAAGCAGAACTAGTAGGAACAGTACCATAAATTCCAGGTTTACACGTAGTGATATCCACTCCTGGAGTCATGTTTACTACTCCAGGAAAATCTTCTGCAACCCAGTTAAATGTAAGCACCACCAGTCCACGTTCAACCAGTTTCACTGCTAACCATTGATATATGTGGGCTTCACAGTTAAACCCGTTAAAAAAAATCACCACTGGAAAGGGGGCTTTTTGGCGATCGGCAGGTACAATTCCCAGGTTATTTTCTGTATGTCTACCTGACATTTGTGCTGGATACAAGATTTTGAGATAAATCGTATCGTAAGGAGGCTTAACAGTTTCGACTTTTGCTGTTTGAAAAAACGCACGAACAGTCATGTCACATAGTATCTTACGTTACTAATATCAAATCTTAACTGCCAAGCAGAACTTTCTCAAATCAATCCAGATTAAATTTTTCAAACTCTGGTTGTCCAAACAACATATTGGCATCTATTGCTGACAAAACTTTATTATTAGCAACATCAGAATTTAAACAACGGCAAACTAATAGTCCCACATCTGCGCGATTAATCATACCAGCAATACCTGGATTTTCGGTTAGAACTCCATTCCCAGTTGCAGATTCAGACTGCAATCCTCCAGGGCGAATAATAGTATAATTAAGCCCACTGGCAATTAAATGTTGTTCGGCTTTTTCCTTATCAATTAAAACAGGCTGTAATGCTTCTAATATTTGTGGAGATAAAGCTACAACACTATTGCCACTGCCAATAGAAGTTACCAAAATAAACTTTTTGACTCTTGCTTTGACCCCCACATCAATGAGATTTTTATTACCTATATAATCTGCTCTGCTGTTATCTTTTGCTAGACCACCAATAGTTGTGATCACAGCATCAATGGGTTCATCTGTGAGCATTGCACGTTCGACATCCTCGACATTCATCGCATCTCCCAGAACCACTTTTATTCCCAGTGCTTCTAGTTCATGACGAGTTGCATCAGTTCTTAAGAGTGCTTTGACTTTAAATTTTTGCGAGATCAAGCATTGGGCTATTTCTCGACCCACGCCTCGACTTGCTCCAGCTAGAAAAATGGATGATACTGCTGTCATAGATATTGCTTACGAAATTTTTCAAGATTCAACAAATATTCACTATACCTTTGTTTGAGGGTCAAAGTACTCAAAATAGTAGTCTGCCAAATTAGAAATGATGCATAATTATTGATTACTCCATTCCCGATTCTTTTATTAAGAAGGAAGTAAATAAAGAAAATATAAATGAATTTAACATAAGTTCAAAGTAACCCTATTGATACTTAACACATAATTTCTTGGTCTGAGTAAAGATATATATCCAAAGACTGATTTAATTTGGCAATTACTTTCTCTGAAGGCAATATCAATTGTTAAGTCATATTACAATTGTTTCAAAAATATTTAGAAATTGTCGAAAACTCAAACCTGGTTCTAACGTAGAACCTAATGAAGATACTAGAGGCAAATAAAATGATAAATAACATTCAAAAGTATAGATTTGTCTGTACTCTTACCTTCGGTGATATTTACGGTCAAATCATTGTTTGGTTGATTACAATTACCATTAGTTTGGCATCAGCTTTAGCATTAATGGGTGCAAGACGACCAGTTTATGCATTAGCTGCGGTTGGGCTTGTTGTTTTGTTGTCTTTGCCTTTCTTGCTTTTTGCTTTTGTCACTACTTTGTTAAATCATATAGAATTGTCTCCTGTAGAACCAGGAACAAAAATGGAACCAATCTCTGGTAATGTTTCTCAGCAAAAACCTGTAGAAGCAACCAGTTAATAAATTTTAGAATTTAGTTTTTAGATTTAAGTCTGGATATTGGACATAAATTCCCTGTCGATTGGCGGGGAATTTTTTTGCAGATGCAATTAATAGCGTTCTTAAAATGGAAAAGTGGCTTTTTTTACAGTTGGGGACTAATGATGCTGGAACATGATGTAATTATTATCGGTGGTGGCTTGGCGGGATGTCGCGCCGCAGTGGAAATAGCTAGAAAAAATCACAGTTTGAATGTTGCTGTGGTTGCTAAAACCCACCCAATTCGTTCTCACTCTGTCGCTGCTCAAGGTGGAATTGCAGCGACGCTCAAAAATGTTGACTCATCTGATACTTGGGAAGCTCACGCTTTTGATACAGTTAAGGGTTCTGACTACTTGGCAGATCAAGACGCAGTCGAAATTCTGACTCGTGAAGCACCCGATGTAGTGATTGATTTGGAACACATGGGCGTGTTGTTCTCCCGTTTGAGTGATGGACGTATTGCTCAACGGGCTTTTGGTGGACATTCCCACAATCGTACTTGCTACGCTGCCGATAAGACTGGTCATGCTATTTTGCATGAACTGGTAAATAATTTGCGGCGTTATGGTGTGCAAGTTTATCAAGAGTGGTATGTGATGCGCCTGATTTTGGAAGAAAATCAGGCCAAGGGAGTTGTAATGTATCACATCTTAGATGGGCATGTTGAGGTGATCCGCGCCAAAGCAATCATGTTTGCCACTGGTGGTTATGGGCGGGTATATAACACTACTTCTAATGATTACGCTTCCACGGGCGATGGTTTAGCAATGACAGCACTTGCTGGTTTGCCTTTAGAAGATATGGAATTTGTACAGTTTCATCCTACGGGGTTGTATCCAGTCGGGGTGTTAATCTCGGAGGCGGTGCGTGGTGAGGGGGCGTATTTGATCAACAGCGAGGGAGAACGGTTTATGGCTAGATATGCTCCCAGTCGCATGGAACTTGCTCCCCGTGATATTACCTCACGAGCGATCGCTTACGAAATTCGAGCTGGTCGTGGTATTCATCCTGATGGGAGTGCTGGTGGTTCCTTTGTTTATCTTGACTTGCGCCACATGGGTAAGGAAAAAATTATGAGTCGTATTCCTTTCTGTTGGGAAGAAGCTCATCGTTTAGTGGGTGTGGATGCGGTAACTCAACCTATGCCCGTACGTCCAACCATCCATTATTGTATGGGTGGTATCCCCGTTAACATCGATGGTCAAGTCCGTAGTAGCGGGGATCATTTTGTCGAAGGTTTTTTTGCTGCTGGTGAAACTGCTTGTGTTTCTGTGCATGGTGCTAACCGTCTTGGTAGTAATTCTTTACTAGAATGCGTAGTTTATGGACGCAGAACTGGAGCTGCGATCGCACAATACGTACAACATCGCAAGTTACCGGAGATCAACGAACAACGCTACCTCAGCGAAGCTAAACAACAAATTCAGGCTTTGCTGAATCAGTCAGGACAGTACCGAATTAACCAAATCCGTCAGACATTCCAGGACACAATGACTCAATTTTGTGGTGTCTTCCGCACCGCAGATTTAATGAGTGAAGGTTTACAAAAATTACAACAGTTGCAACAACAATACTCGCAGATATACTTAGATGACAAAGGTAGCTGTTGGAATACAGAAATTATTGAAGCTTTAGAACTACAAAGCTTAATGGTTGTCGGACAAATGATTCTAGCTTCAGCGATCAATCGCCAAGAAAGCCGTGGCGCTCATTTCCGTGAAGATTATTCCCAACGAGATGATCACAAATTCCTCAAACACACAATGGCTTATTATTCACCAGCAGGAATTGATATTCAGTATCGTCCAGTGACAATTACCATGTTTGAGCCACAAGAGAGGAAGTATTAAAAGGGATCGGGGAAAGGGGATTGGGGATCGGCGTATTGGGGATGGAGCATCGGGGATTAGTTTTTCTCCGCGTCTGGTGCGTCTCCCTGCTCCCTTGTCTCCCGTGTCCCCCTTGTCTCCCTTCCCCGATCCCCAATATAAAAAGTATCATTTGTGACGATTTAATAATGCTTTAATCTGAAAATACTGCCGAAATGGCAACATCATCTGGTAACGTTTTGTTATTGTCAGGGAATAAGTCAAACGAATTGAGTTTTATTTGAGATTGTGGATCAGTAAAGTTCAGAATACAAGCAAAAGTTTGTTAAAAGCATTACCCGTATATCAGCAATCTCAAGTCACCACGGTCATCTACTAAATTCTATGTATTCAGGAGCAACTAAGTAGATAAATCAATAGTTGGGTAATGCAAGATTACGCTGTTGGATAGCACACAAAGCTCATTGCGGACAGAAATCAACACAAATAAAAGCTAAATAGCGTAATAACCATTGCAGAACTCAATATTTCACTACAAATCGTCGATGAAGGTGCGATATGTGGTTTTTTAGTGCTTGACTTGTGCTAAATATGAGTTAATCTTAGAGCGGATCGTTTTAACTGATCATCTACCCTGACAGGAATGTATAAAGATAATATTTAATTTCACAATTCTGTCTGAAATTTGATGTTTGCAAATTGAATATTTTGATACGGCGACACAGGCCGTAATGTACTACCTTAAGCTAGGTATGTAACGACTTACAAGTTTTTTGTCTGGGAATTGTAATGGATAGTTTACAATACCAGGTGATGGGAAAATCTAAAGAAAATATAAAAGGGATCACACAACAGTGGTGTTAGGAGGAAATTAGTGTTTCTAAGACTAGCGCAACAACATCGGCAATTTGTTCAAGACCTAGTAATGAATCTGCAAGCTTTGGCCATTGTTCTAGAGCGACGTGGATATCCAGCGTCTTGTTACACTTGCGGCGACCAGATGAACAGTGCGTCATTTATGGTTAGCTTGGGAGAAAACCACCTGATTCGGTTTTTGGTATCTGATTACGGGATTACTTGGACAGAAATGCGTGATGATCGCGAACTCATGAAGTTAGAGGGTGCGGAAGCAGTTAACCAATTACAGGAACTAGCCAACATCATCAAAGTCCCTATCCAAGCTTCTGTAACCAATAAAACCTTGGCTAAACGTTACTAATAAAGACTGTCACTGCTCAGGTAGTACGGACAAAATCGTAATCGAAAAAAATGATATATAGGGAAGCAGGAGTTACTGTAAAGTCAATAGCCCAGGTCAATAGTGTAGAAACTATTAACAATTGGCTATTGACTTAGACAACAGTACCCCATAAGTCAAGTTAGCATCTAAAAATAGACAGAAAACTTGCAACTAAATGTTTTGAAATTTTACTGTTGCCTGCTTGTACAAGTTCCAACCTTAATATTTATTACAATCCGTTTCCTATCAAAATAAAGGGCGCCCAATAGTAAGGATGACTAAGGCTACCCGAAATAGATGCTAGTACATTCTCACTTCTACTTTGCTGCTGACCTAAATTAGAAGAATTTCCAGTGATTAGCGCTATTTGTGCTTGTTGTAATGCTTCAGCTTTTGTTAATTTTCCTGAAGATAGTAGGGCATAAAAAGCACTCATCAACGCCTGCGTACCGCCATCATCTACAGCCCACAATGAAGCAATGGCTGATCTCGCACCAGTTTTTTGCATCTGATAACCAAAACCTAAAATTTCCTCACCATTACCTAATTTGCCTCCTAGCCCTGTCTCGCAGGCACTTAGTACTACTAAATCTACTCGCGGCAGTGACCAAGTGGCAACATCTCTGAGGGTCGCTCGTTCACCGTTGCCAAATAAAATAAAAGAATCTTCTGGTTTGCCTACAACAAATGCCGCATGGGTTGCCATATGGACAACTGTAAAATCATCCATTTGTGGCACAGTCATTTTTGGGTTAAAGGCGTCATTCAAAACTTTCTTGGTATCAGGAACTATGGTGGCTAAATTTTCCACTTCCTTACCTGCAAAAGGTAATCCAGAAAAAGTTTCTTGGCGATTAGCAACTTTTACCTCATAACTGCCTTTAGTAAATGCTGCTGCCAAAATACGCAAATTTGATGAAGGTGGCGTATTAAAGTTGGTTAAACTGGCAGCAGTGATCTGATTGATACTATAGCGCTGCACTAACCATTGTTTGCTATCAAATAAAGCGGCTAAAGGAATGTAACGTAACTGCCCATCTGGTGCGTAAACTATTGTTTTGGTAGCTGCTTGGGTCAGCTCTTTTTCTATCGGTTTGATCAGCCAATCATATAATTGACGGGCAGGTTTTTTGACATCTAAGCTAGGGTTTTCTAAGGCTTTGCGAAAGCTGAGAATTGTCTGCTGGAGGTTTGTTTTTTTCACAGCAACAGTACGATGAATTGGTGGTGAATCAGGAGTTACTAATACCAATTCCAAACTATTTTCTAAAACCAGAGGATATAAAATTACAGATTTATCTGGTAGTCGCGCTAAGTTATCACGAATTTCATTGAGGCTTTCCAAATCTAAATTTTGACGCCTCGCTGTGCGGCTAATTTGTTCTACTTGTGTTTTGACATCCGAACTATTAATAAAATTGTTGAACTCAACCAAAATTTGCTGCTGATTTTCTACTATTTTTTGGATGCGTTGTTTTTGCTGTGGCGATCGCAACTCTTGGGGAATCTGACGTAATTTGGTCAGTTCTTTGCCTAGTACAACTGCACTGTCAAGGGTTTGATCTAGTTTTTGCTTAATTGGTTTTTCGGCTGAAGTAATCTCAATCCCTTTAGCAGTTTTTTGATTACCTTCGACATTTTGCAGATATTCTTCCAATTCTTCGACTTTGATTAAGTCCAGAATACGCTGTCCTTCTTCGGTGCGATCGCTTTTCAGTAATCCTTGACCTAAAGCTTGGTATGTCTGGCGAACAGTGAGGTTATAAGCATCTAATTTTTCTCCCGAAAAAGCTGATGGATTGAGGCGGACTTTTTCGCGATTGTTGACACAATGCTTATAAAAAAACACAGCTAGCTCAGGTTGATTCTGGATAGCTAGTAGATATCCTAAATTACTGTAGGTTTTACCAAAAGCAATATGAGCCTGTCCAGGAGTTTTTTCATTAATACTAAGTTCTTTATTGATAGCTAAAGCTTGCAAATAAGCATTAAATGCTTGGGAAAATTTGTTTTGTTGTTGGTAAACTCTGCCAATATTATTGAAAGTTATTGCTTCCAGTGACCTTTGCTGAGTATTTCTGCTAATATCTAAAGCTATTTGTAATTTCCGCAACGCATCTTGAAAACGCTTTTTTTGAGATAGCTTGATTGCCTCTTGATTAAGTTGCTTAATCTGCTCAGAAGAACTAGTATTTTGGAGTGAAAATTTAGTTATTTCAGCATTTTTATTTTGTATACTTGTATTTGCTGTTACTGGGATACTTTCTGAAAATAACATTCCTGAACCTAGAGAAAACACCAAGCCAGCAGTAAAAATATTAAAATATGTTTTCCGAGGATGCATAAAAACACTACCAGTATTGGTTTGCTTTTGACTCAAGAAAAATAGTTACACAAAGCTATTATTGTTTATGCTATTTCAAAAAGTGGAAAATATCTGAGAAATACTAAGAAAAATTAAGATGTCTGAAGAAAAAACAAACTTACCTCAACTACCTACAACTGCTATAGATAATCCCACAAGTCAGACACTTGAGTATTGGTTTGAGTATCCCGTAAGAGTACAACCTCATCACACCGACTATTTAGGCGTAGTGTGGCACGGTACTTATATAGCTTGGATGGAAGAAGCACGGGTAGAATGCTTGCGTTCCATAGGTGTACAATATGCGGACTTAGTGGCTTTAGGTTGCGATTTGCCAGTGGTAGAACTGTCGCTACGCTACCACCGTTCCATTCAATTAGGTATGGTGGCAGTAGTCAAAACACGCATGATTGAAGTCACCAGCGTCCGCATAAACTGGGATTACGTGATTGAATCTCCAGATAGGCAAGAATTGTATGTTACAGGTCAAGTCACATTAGTCGCTGTAGACCGAGAAAGAGGTAAAATAATGCGTCAACTACCTGCCAATGTTCAAGATATGCTGGCAAAAATCTCAGCTTCATTGAATAAATGATTGTTGATCAATGGATATTGGACATTGGGAAGAGACTTGTTAAATAATTCTCCCTTGTCCCCTTGTCCCCAATCCCCAATCCCCAATCCCCCACTACCTACCTATCTGCGGTAATTTCTGGGGAATTTGCACTATATAATTCCAAATCTCTTGAGGTCCAATACCATAGCCAACATGCAGCAAAACGACGATCAGAGCAATGACAAAGGCGGTTTTCACGGTCGTTTTGACTACTTTAATTAAGATTGTGAATATTAACCAAGCGATAATTAGGGCTATAAGCATAATCATCAATCCCAAAATATTGCCTTTACTGTCAATGAGATGATGTCAGAAAAGGTGATTGAATTTTAAATTAAATTGTCGTTATAAACTCTGTTTGAAGAATGGCTGTAAAAATGACTAATGTGATTAGCAAAATATTTTTTGAATTAACCACAAAAGACACGTAGATGCGGAGCTGCTTCCGCAGGTAGCGTCCCGGACGGAACTACCCAAAGGGGAGCATCCCAAATGTTCAAAACGCCTGCGATTTCAATCGCAGTCTGATAGCGAAAGTCGGCTTCAGCAGACTGTTTGATTTTATGAAGTCGTCTTCAGACGACTTGCGCTATTAGCAAAGGGTTTAAACCCTTTGCTTTACGGTATTTTGAAAAAATTGGGATGCTCCCACCCAAAGGGCTTCTCATAGATTAGGACACAAAGAACAGCAATTGTTTAAAATCTATATTAGGTTTTATGTTTCTTTTTATTGAAGATTAATAAACAAGATAATAACACAATTTATCTTATTTTTAGTGATATTTTTGCTAGAAAAAGATAAAATATTTTTGCCTGATTTTAAAATAATTTATGAAAACTTCAGCGTTCAGTCTTATACTGAACGCTGATTAATTGAAGTTTATTATTTTTTATCGCAAGGAAATTATTTGTGGGTGAGATTCTAAATTTATAGTGGCAGTCAAAACTTCTTGTCTAGCCCATTGATCGGCAGCCAAAATATCATATAAGGTGGGATTTGAAAGGTTTTCAGATGAGAAGCGATCGCACACCCATTCGATGCATCGAGCGATATCTAAATAACTAATTTTTTCTGACAAAAATAAAGCTACGGCTTGTTCATTTGCTGCATTTAAAACGGCTGGCATCGAACCACCAGCCTTACCAGCAGCATAAGCCAACTGCATACAAGGATACTTCTTGTGGTCTGGTTCGCGGAAGGTCAAATTACCAGCTTTTACCAAATCTAATCTTTCCCAGTCGGTGTAAATGCGTTCCGGCCAAGATAAAGCATATAGCAAAGGTAAGCGCATATCAGGCCAGCCAAGTTGAGCTAATACAGAAGTATCCTGAAGTTCTATTAAAGAGTGAATAATACTTTGGGGATGGATGACAATTTCAATGTCTTTATAATCTAAACCAAACAAAAAATGAGCTTCAATTACTTCTAATCCCTTATTCATCAAAGTGGCAGAATCCACAGTGATTTTTCGCCCCATCGACCAATTAGGATGTTTAAGAGCATCAGCAATAGTCACTTCTGCTAATTTTTCTGTAGCCCAATCCCGGAAAGCACCACCAGAAGCTGTAAGTATAATCTTTCGCAATCCACCTTTTGGAACACCTTGTAAACACTGAAATATGGCGGAATGTTCCGAATCTGCTGGTAATAGTTTTATCCCATGTTTCTCAATTAAAGGGAGAACAACAGGAGCACCAGCAATGAGGGTTTCTTTATTAGCTAAAGCGATATCTTTACCAGCTTCAATTGCTGCAATCGTTGGTAGTAAGCCTGCACAGCCAACAATACCCGTCACCACAGTTTGAGCATCACCGTAGCTTGCAACTTCTACGACTCCTGGATCACCAGCCAGGAGAATTGGTTGGGGATCAAGATCAGCGATCGCTTCTTTTAGTGCTGATAATTTTTCCTCTGCACAAATCGCTGCTATACTCGGTCGAAATTGCCGAATTTGAGCAGCTAACAATTCCACATTATTTCCAGCTGCTAAACCAACAATCTGAAACTTATCTGGATTATTAGCGACAATATCTAAAGTCTGAGTACCGATAGAGCCAGTAGAACCAAGAAGAGTTATTGTTTTCACAATTATTTAGGGATCAACAGACAACTCCAATCTTAAATTGCTTCGTACTCTTGGGGATAGGGGATCGGGGATAAGGGATCGGGGATAGGGGATCGGGGATAAGGGATTGGGAATTGGGGAAGGTAGGGGTCGCCTCTGGGGATAAGCTACGGTGTACACACAAGTCAAAATCAAAATTTTTCATGTTGAAACTGTATCCCGCCTAGAACTAAAGTTCCAGGCTCATAGCGAAAGTCCACTCAAGTGGACTGGAACAAACTTTTTTTTGAGTCCTCTGAAGAGGACTTGCGCTATGAGACTCGGAATTTATTCCGAGGCGGTACAGATGCTAATACCTGATCCCTGATCCCCGATCCTTTTTATGTCTTATATCAAAAAATACCTGTTAAAAAATGATTTACTCTTTCCCATAACAATCTGGTTTATCACTAGATTGATGATTTGGAGTGCCATGTTATTGATTGCTCCTTTATTGGATGCACCATCAGGAGGAAAAGCTGTTGTTTTTGGCTGGGGGGTTTTTGATGCTTGGGATAGCATCCATTACCGTAACATCACTACCTCCGGGTATGAATATTTAAATGATGGCAAAGGACACAATATAGCCTTTTTCCCTTTATTTCCTTTGATTGTGCGGGTAATAATGAATTTTGGCTTGTCGTTTGAAGTTGCAGGAGTGATAGTCAACAATGTTGCTTTTTTAGCTACGCTTTACTGTGTGTATTTTTGGGTGAAGGAATTTCACAGCATACAGGGCGCACGTTGGGCTACTGCTGTACTAGCATGGTGTCCACCATCGTTATTTACAGCAGTAATTTATACTGAAGGATTATATTTATTTTTGAGTGCGGCGGCTTTACGGGCTTTTGACAAACATCAGTATGCTTGGAGTGGCTTTTGGGGAGCAATGGCTACAGCAACACGTCCCACAGGATTAGCACTGATCCCAGCTTTTTTGATTACTGCTTGGAAACAAAAGCGATCGCCTGTTGCTTATCTTGCTGGTTTAGCTACTGCTGCGGGAATATTGCTATTTAGCCTGTATTGTGCTGTAGAATTTGACGATCCTTTGGCATTTATTCACGCCCAAAAAGGTTGGCGTTCTTCTTTGGGATTTGATTGGCAAGGTTGGTGGAAAATGCTGATGCAAATTACAGTCGGCACAACTAATTGGAAACACGGCTGGATTAAAGATCCCCTGCATCCGCTATTATTTACTGCAATTGTTTTGATTGGTTTTTTGATTTGGCGCGATCGCCAACGCTTGGGTGCAGCGAAAGTAGATTATGGTTTTGCTGCTTTATTTTTACTTTTATGGATACTGGTAGGCGATCCTTTGCTTAATACTTTGTCGGTTTTAGGTGGTGCTTACTTGTTATGGCATTTACGCAGAGAATTAACTTTGATCACAGTAATTTATGGTTTCTGTGGTTTGGGATTAATTTTTGCCTCTGGTGGAACTTGGTCACTTAATCGTATTGTCTACGGAATTGTCTCATTCAGCATCGCTCTTGGTGTGTTGTTGTCTCGCTATCCTCGCTACGGATACTTAACCTTATGCTTTTTCACGATTTTACTTGCCAGTTTCTCCATCCGATTTGCCCAGGAAGTTTGGGTTGGGTGAGATTGGGGATTGGGGATTCTCCAGAGGAGACGCACTCGCGTTCGGGGATTGGGGATTGGGGACAGACACGGAGAATATTTTTGATAGATTCTCCGCCTCGCGTCTTTGACTTTCCCCTGTCATCGAGAATCAAAGACTCGTCATCGAGAATCAAAGACTCGTTGTCGAGAATCAAAGACTCGTCGCTGAGTATCAAAGACTCGT
>NZ_JCACKS010000137.1:29909-63332 GCF_059505505.1 Pelatocladus sp.
GCTGAGTATCAAAGACTCGTCGCTGAGTATCAAAGACTCGTCGCTGAGTATCAAAGACTCGTCGCTGAGTATCAAACACTCGTCATCGAGTATCAAACACTCGCCGTTGAGTATCAAACACTCGTCAGCGAAATACAAATACTTGTTTACAAAAAGATGATTCTTAAAGCCCAATGACAAATGACAAGACTGTCGGTTTTATAACTTGCGTGAGTGCTTTAGTGTTATTTGGGTGCAGCAGTTTACGACATGAACTGTTTCATTCTGCTGCTTGGGATTTAGGAATTTTCGACCAAGCTGTCTACTTGATTAGCCAAGGACAGTCCCCTATTTCCTCATTCTTGGGATTTCACATTCTTGGGGATCATGCGGCTACAATTTTATATCCATTGGCTTTACTTTATAAAATCTATCCTAGTGTTTACTGGTTGTTGCTTGTACAAGCAATTGCCTTAGCATCAGGTGTGCTGTTGACTAATTCTATTGCGCGTCAAGCTGGACTAACGATGCGACAAGCAATAGCAGTGACAGCAGTTTATCTGTTGTATCCATTAGTATTTAATATTAATTTGTATGATTTTCACCCAGAAGTTATAGCCCTACCTGGACTCTTAGGAGCAATTTTAGCGGCGCGTTTGGCAAAATTTGGCTGGTTTTGTTTCAGTATCTTCCTAATATTGGGATGTAAAGCAGTATTGTCTCTAACTGTTGCAGCCATGGGAGTCTGGCTACTGGTATTTGAAAAAAGGCGGTTGTGTGGTGCGATCGCCATACTTAGTGGAATCGTTTGGTTTGCGATCGCTACCAAAGCAATTATTCCTTTTTTCGGTGGTGAAGCAGCCTCAATCACTCGCCACATCTCACGCTATAGCTACTTGGGAAATTCTTTTGTTGAAATCGCTCAAAATCTGTTGTTCAATCCCAAGTTAGTACTGGGAAAAATTTTCTCACTCAATACTCTAGAATATTTAGCCTTATTGTTTGCACCAGTCATTTGGGGAATTTCACCTCGACATTTGTTACCTTTGATTGCTGCTATTCCCACACTGATGTTGAATATTCTCGCTAATGCTAGTCAGCAAAGAAACTTAGTGCATCAGTATTCTTTACCAATCCTACCTTTTTTGTTAGTAGTTGTAATTCAAACCCTGGCTGCTGAAAAAGGATGGATACAAAAACCAAGAAGAATTCTTCTCTGGTCTTTAGTAGCTTTTTTTGCATTAGGAAAATACGGTTATTTTTGGTCAATTTATCTAGATTCATTTGATACTTGGCAAGCTACACGACAAGCGATCGCCCAAGTTAAAACCCAAGGAGGTGTTTATACTACTGCCGAAATTGCCTCTCATTTAAGCGATCGCCCACTAATCGAGTTTACAGATGCAAATTCCCCACCAGCAGATCTAACGAAATTTGAATATATACTCTTAAATGCCCGTCATCCCGGTTGGCTTAGTGATCGCGATTTTGCCATGATGTTAGTCAATCAGCTCAAAAATATTCAACAGTTTCAACTCAACTACCAGCAAGACGACATTTATTTATTTGTGAAAAACTCTTCTGCTAGAGATAAAAAGGTTAATTGAAACTTAAATGTCTCTACTTCTGTCTTTTTTCCAGAAAATCGTAAAATAATTAGGTTAAGAAAATATTAACAATATTTTTGACTTGTAACGAGGAGTGAAAAAACAACTTTTTCAGTTTGGCATTATCGGTTGGATGACTGGAATCAGTGCCTTAGTGTTGTTTGCGTGCAGCAGTCTTAGGCATACACTATTTCAGTCAGGAGTTCTGGATCTGGGAATTTACGACCAGGTTGTTTACTTAATCAGCCAAGGACAACCGCCTATTTCCTCTTTTCTAGGCTTTCATCACATGGGGAACCATGCAGCTTTTTCAGTCTATCCATTGGCTTTACTTTACAAAATTTATCCCAGCGCCTACTGGTTGTTAGCTGTGCAAGCTGTCTCCCTAGCTTTCGGTGCTGTACCGACTTATTATCTCGCTTTGCAAGCAGGACTCAAGCAAAGCCAAGCAGTAGCAATGGCAGCAGTTTATCTGCTATATCCATTGATTTTTAATGTCAATATCTTTGAATTTCACCCAGAAGTTATGGCAATTCCTGTATTTCTGGGAGTTGTTTTGGCAGCACGATTAGGTAAAGTATTGTGGTTTTGTCTTGGGACTATTTTTATTTTGGGTTGTAAAGCCGTGTTGTCGCTGACGGTGGCAGCGATGGGTTTTTGGCTGTTGCTGTTTGAACGACGGCGTTTTTGCGGTACATTCGCTTTTATTGCTGGTATCAGTTGGTTTTTAATTTCTAGCCAAGTGATTATTCCCTTTTTTAGTAATAATGAAGCAGCAGCAGTAGAACGTTACAGCTATTTAGGCAATTCTGTTTTCGCAATTGCTAGCAATATTATACTGAAACCAAATATCATTTTTGGGAAAGTATTTTCACTAGATTCACTGGAATATTTGACATTGTTAATTGCACCTCTAATTTGGGGACTTACACCTCGATATTTAAATCCTTTGGTAAGTGCAATTCCAGCATTAGTTTTAAATATTCTTTCCGATAAATCAGCCCAACGTGACTTAATTCATCAATATTCTTTGCCGATACTGCCATTTTTAATTTTGGCTGTAATTGCTAGTCTTGCTGCTGATAAGGGATGGCTGCGTTCCAGAAAGACAATTATTTTGTGGGCATTATTGGCTTTCATGATATTAGGAAAATACGGCTATTTTTGGTCACGATATCTGAGAACAGCTGATAATTGGCAAGCAACAACCCAGGCGATCGCTCAAGTTCAGACAAAAGGCGCTGTTTTAACTACCCACAGCATCGCCCCACATTTAAGTCATCGTCCGATGATTCAATTTGTAGATGATATTAGCGGCCCGCCCACAGACTTCACTCCATTTGATTATATATTGCTGAACGTGCGCCACCCAGACGGTACTCGCAATCCAGAATTTGCCGCAAACTTAGTAAATCAACTGAAAACTAATCAAATATTTCAACTACTCTACCAGCGCGATGACGTGTATTTATTTGTCAAGCGAACTCAATAAAAGAATTAGTGATTATTGAATACTTAATAATTAACTCCTATATAGTAATCCTAAATTCTTAGTGAAACTTTTCTTATCTCCTTCTTTGTGTATTTTGTGTCCTACCTTACTCTATGAGAAGCCGCTTGTGCGTCTATGTGGTTCGTTCCAATAATGTTTGTCTTCTATAGAAGTGGATTTAGTAGCAGTCTAAGTTAACTTCAATAAATAATTCATCCAAACTCGCTTTTACTAACTATATGAATCTGATAAAAACATGACAATTATCAAATCAAAAAATATTTTATTCCCATCATTAATAATATCATTCTTAATTATTTTAGTCATTGCAATTAGGTTTGAACCAATCACACAAACATTTCAATTTGATTATGATGAAGGTTTTAATTTGATGAAAGCCTTGCTTTATTCAAAAGGTTTTTCTCTCTATAGTCAAATATGGAATGATCAACCACCACTTTTTACAGTTATTTTATCAAATTGGCTGAAACTATTTAGTGATTCTATCTTTGCTGCACGCTTACTTACACTTATATTTTCAGCAGTATTAATCTGGTGTTTTTATCAAATAATATTCCGTGAACTAGGTAAATTTGCAGCTTTAGTAGGGACAATTTTATTATTTACCTCTTGGTTATATATTCGCTTAAGTATTTCGGTAATGATTGGCATTCCATCCTTAGCTTTAGCAATGCTATCTATTTATTTGTTAAAAATATATAAACAAAAAACCAATAACTTATATTTGATATTATCTGCCGGATGCTTGGCGTTATCTTTACAGACTAAATTATTTACTGTATTTTTAATTCCTTTAATCTTATTTGATTTGTTAGCTTCTGACAACAAACTTCAGGATATTCAAAAAAATAGAATCGTCTTATTCAAGCATATAAGTTTATGGTTGATTATTCTAGGCTCAGTTTATAGCTTATTTGGAGTCCTGTATCAACAATTTGATAACCAAGAACAATTAATTTTTACTCATCTCAAACAACCACAAAATGTAGAGGTAGAAAATTTTCATAATCTGAAATATCTCGGCTACATGATTCATCAAGATTATGACTATATTTTTCTCGCTTGCATCGGTATCTGGGCAATTATATCTCAAAAAAAGAAGAATGGCTTACTGCCATTTTCTTGGTTAGTTACTGCCACATTTATTTTGCTCAATCATCAACCACTTTGGTATCACTATTATCCCTTACTTGCTATCCCAATTTGTTGGCTAGCCGCTTATGGAGTGGCTTTCTTATATGATTTATTTTTTCAGACTTTACATAAAGATAAAGGTTTTCCAACAATCAATATCAAAAAAAGACTTCTCCCTTTTTCTTTGGTCGTAATATTCATTAGTTTAATAATTATTACTCCCCCAAATCCTCGCGGGAGTGTACCCAAAAATTTAGAACTGATGCAAATGGTTGAAAAATACAAATATTTTACAAATTGGGTATTTACAGATAATCCTATGTATGCGTTCTACAATAATTTACTTGTCCCACCGGAAATTGCCGTTATGTCTTATAAAAGAATAAATTCTGGAGATTTGACGTTTGCCAAAATGCTTGCCATATTAAAAAAATATCACCCAGAGCAAATTATATTAACCAGGTGGACTACTCAAATTAAGAATGATAAAAACATTATGGATTATATAAATGCTAACTATTCAAAAACTTATGAAAATACAGCTAAAAGTGAAGAACAATATATTTTAAGCTAACTAATAGTTATCATGTAAATTAGTTTTTTGTTATCAATATTTATTCTGAAGATTGCTATGTAATATTTTCATATATATGTATATGTGGGGATAATTTTATTTCTTCGCAAAACTGTTAACAACAATACCATATATGCAACAACAAATGCTTAGGCTAAGAGAAATAGTAATTCGAGCTTGACTACTGAACAGTAACTCTAAATATTTTAATCATTTAAGTTTACTTTCAGTAAGTTATTGATTTTGGTGGAGGAGTGAAATGCACAAAATATTACCAATAGACCTTTGGTTTACAGCCATAAGCATAAACATTTATTGAGGAGTTTAAACAATCAATGCTTATGGCTCAAGTTCAGATATTTATCAAAAAAAGTATATGGGAAAGTGATTTCCTTTTTCCCGTAATAATTTGGTTAGTCAGCCGATTATTTATTTGGGCTGCGATGTTGCTAATCGCACCAAACCTACCCAAACCTGTAGAGGGGATTTTACCCAGCTTTGGTTTGGGAGTATTTGACGGTTGGGATAGCCTACATTACCGTACCATCGCTACTTCTGGATATGAATTTATTAATGATGGACGTCAACACAACATTGCTTTTTTCCCATTGTTTCCCCTAATGGTTCGCGGTGTCATGGATCTGGGTTTTCCTTTTCAAGTGGCTGGATTATTAGTAAATAACATCGCGTTTTTGGCAGCACTTTACTGTGTATACTTTTGGGTTTCGGAAAATTATGGAACAAGCAAAGCTAGATGGACAACTACTGTGTTAGCCTGGTGTCCTCTTTCATTATTTGGAACAGTAATTTATACCGAAGGACTATATTTGTTTTTAAGTGCAGCTGCTTTGCGTGCTTTTGATCGTCATCAATATCGCTGGACTGCTTTGTGGGGTGCAATGGCGACAGCAACACGTCCTACAGGTATAGCATTAATCCCAGCCTTTTTGATCGCAGCTTGGAAAGAACGTCGTCCAAAAGCCGCCTACTTAGCTGCTGCTGCTACCGCTATCGGGCTGCTTGCATTTAGTCTATATTGTGCAATTGACTTTGGTGATGCGATCGCCTTTATCAATGCTCAAAAAGGATGGCGTCCCTCTTTTGGATTTGATGGACAAGGTTGGTGGAAAATGCTGTCAGAAATCGCACTAGGTAGATCAGATGCACAGCAAAGCTGGATTCACAGACTATTACATCCCTTCTTGTTTAGCATCATACTTAGCAGTGGTTGTCTGTTGTGGCGTCATCAACAAAAGTTGAGTTCGGTTACGAAAATTTACAGCTTTTATGCTGTGGTTACATTTTCTCTCATACTGGTCAATGACCGATATATCACTAACTTACTCAACGCGGTCATGGTTTTGGGAGGTGCTTATGTTTTATGGCACTTACGTAGAGAATTGACCTCAGTTACTATTTTTTACGGCTTTTGTGGTATTACTTTATTACTAGCTTCTGGCGGTACGATATCATTGAGCCGTCTAGCTTATGGTATTGTTCCCTTGAGCGTTGCTTTCGGTGTTTTTTTAGAGCGCTATCCCCGCCAAGCATATCTGATTCTCGGTTGGTTTTCTGTTTTGCTGGCCAGAATTGCTATTGGCTTTGCTCAGGATCGTTGGGTAGGCTAAAGGAAACAACACAGTCACAGACGGTTATCAGGCGTGATGCTTTGCACCCAACTCTGACTACAGCAGGGAACAGGGAACAGGGTTAAAAGTCTCTTGGTATATGGCTTTGTTCTTAAAATTTGTGCCTTATTTACCTGCAATCTGCTGTAGCTCCCAAATTAAAAAGACAAAAAAATTATTTTTATATGTAGAAAATACTTAAATAAATGATTATAGAAATAAATAAAAAACCCCTACCCTTGAAAGCCCAGCCCTCTGTCCCCCCTTGCCAAGCCAAGGAGAGACAGAGGGGGGTGGGAGGTTGGAAGGGGTCAAAATAATGTGCAGCGTCACAAAAAATTGATATTAGCTGGTTTATGTAAATTGGACTGCGATATTTGACCAAAAAATTAATATTTTTTTTCAATGTCAAAGTATTACCTATAAGTAGAATATACTTTAGGTCAAGAGTAAAATTTATACTTTAAATATTAAAAACAACGAAATATTAGCAATAGTAAATATATTTAATTGCAAGCATTGGCCTTCCAAAGCTAAATCATATAGGATTCAGTTAGACCTCTACAATCTCTCTGTCTGATATTTGATTTTCTGTTGATCTAGATGATTTTCTAGGACTACCAGAAAATAGCAGAGTATCTAAAAATAATTTTAAAAAGTGTGTTATAAATTACCGTCAGAAAGGTGGCTGATGGTTAAATTACTGAAGGAGCTATGACGTGGAAAATAATAAGTCTGTTGTCTGGCCACAAGGAATATTGATTTCGCTAATTGCCTTGTGCGGTAGCTTGAGTCTTGGTTTGATTATGCCTATTAACCAAAGTAGCTCTGAGATTCAGACGCAACCTACTATAGATAATGTAAATGACACAGGGGTCAAAACAGGCACTCAAAGACGCCTAAAGCAATTTAAGACTGTCATGCTAGCAAGTTGGCAACAACAGGCAAAATTAAAAGGAATTTCCTACACTATACCATCGCGCTTTCAAGGGACAATAATTAATCAGGCAAAACTTCCCCCAAATGATAAAGTCATAGCTCTTACCTTTGATGATGGGCCTTGGCCTGATTACACTGTAAAAGTCTTAAATGTTCTGAGGGAAAATAATATTAAGGCTACATTCTTTGTAGTTGGACAAAATCTTAAAAATTATCCTAATTTAGCTAAACAAGTTGTGGCAGATGGTCACGTCATTGGCAACCACACTTGGCATCACTGGTATCATTTTTTTAATCAGCAAGCAGCAGCCTTTGAAATTGACCATACATCAGAATTAATATCTCAAGTCACAGGAGCGAAAACAACTTTATTTCGTCCTCCTGGTGGAATGCTGCACAATGGTTTAGCGAGTTATGCCAAAAACAATAAGTATACAGTAGTAATGTGGTCGGCTGATTCTGTAGATTATAGTCGTCCCAATGCTTCGACATTAACGAGTAGAGTTCTAAAACAGGCCAAGCCGGGTGGTATTGTGTTAATGCATGACGGAGGCGGTAATCGCTCTCATACAGTAGCAGCTTTACCAAAAATTATTAGTAAATTAAAACAACAAGGTTATCGCTTTGTTACCATCCCAGAATTATTACAATTACAAGATAAAAACTATAATTTAATTGCAAATACAAAAAAACAAGTAGCTCGGTAATCAATACTGCTCTAGTCAGAATTTTGGCTCTGTAGAGACTTTGTAGAGACGTTGCACTGCAACGTCTCTACAAAGTTTAAACTAAACTGGACTCAACTGCTTTTCTTGTTGAGAATTTGCTTCTGGACTATCAGCTTCAGAAGGTGGAACTAATTGCCAGAATTTCGGTAAGAATTCTTCCCAGTTTTCGAGAATCATTTTTGCTTTTGGTGATTTGGTGCGATGCAGATGAGCTGTGATTAATTCTTTGAGTTGCTTTTCACCAGCTTTCGTAATCACTCGCTGAATTTTCACAATTTCCCGGTTAACTAATTCTGAGAACCTACCATCTTCATCCAAGAAGTAACCTAGTCCACCAGTCATCCCAGCGCCAACGTTACGTCCGACTTTACCAAGCACAACAACCACCCCACCAGTCATGTACTCGCAGCAGTGATCACCTGCTCCCTCAATGACTGCTGTTCCTTTGGAGTTACGGACAGCAAAGCGTTCTCCAGCCAAACCATTCGCAAACAATATCCCCCCAGTAGCACCATAGAGACAGGTATTGCCAATAATCACGTTTTGTGATGAATCGTAGTTAGCTGCTGTCGGTGGTTTGATGATAATTTCACCACCATTCATTCCTTTACCTACGTAGTCGTTGGCTTCTCCTTCCAGAGTCAAAGTCATTCCAGGTAAGTTGAAAGCACCAAAGCTTTGTCCTACACTACCTTGGAAGTTGAGGTTAATTTGGCCACTAAAGCCATTGTCGCCGTATTGGGAGGCGATCGCTCCAGCTAGGCGTGTACCAACAGTTCTATCAGTATTCACAACAAGTACTGTCTTCGTAACCATACCATGATTACTAATCGCGGCTTGAATGTCGGGATCACAAAGCAATTGATCATCCAAAACATCGCCGTTGCAGTGAACTTTCTCATGGACTAACCAGCTACGGTCGGTTTTGGTATCTGGTAGCCTTAATAAACAGTCAAGGTTCAGTGTTTGTGTTTTGTTGATATGTACATCTTGTCGTGCTTTCAACAAATCAGCACGTCCAACTATATCTAATAGTGAACGATAACCAAACCTTGCTAGTAAACTGCGGACTTCTTCAGCGATAAAGTAGAAGAAGTTAACTACGTGTTCTGGGATACCTGTAAATCGCTTCCGTAGTTCTTCTCTCTGGGAAGCGACACCCACAGGACAGTTATTTGTGTGACAGATACGAGCCATGATACAACCTTCGGCAATCATGGCGATGGAACCGAAGCCAAATTCTTCTGCTCCCATCAACGCACCCATAATTACATCCCAGCCACTCTTGATCCCGCCATCTACACGTAGAATCACGCGATCGCGCAAACTATTTTCCATCAGCACACGATGCACTTCTGTCAATCCGAGTTCCCACGGTGAGCCTGCGTGTTTAATAGAACTTAGTGGTGAAGCACCTGTACCACCATCATGACCGGAAACCTGGATAATATCAGCGTTAGCTTTTGCTACACCCGCCGCGATTGTGCCAATCCCAATTTCTGCAACTAGCTTCACTGACACTTGGGCTTGCGGGTTGATTTGGTGCAGGTCAAAAATTAACTGCGCTAGGTCTTCAATCGAATAAATATCGTGGTGTGGTGGCGGTGAAATCAAGGTAACACCAGGCTTCGAGCGCCGCAGCATCGCAATGTAGGGGCTGACCTTCTTTCCTGGTAATTGTCCGCCTTCCCCTGGTTTTGCACCTTGAGCGATTTTGATTTCAATTTGCTTGGCGCTCATCAGGTACTGTGGTGTGACACCAAAACGTCCTGATGCTACTTGCTTGATGGAGCTGGAAGCGGTATCACCGTTGCGTAATCCTTTGAGATGAGCCAGAGTCGGGGAATGGCCAGCAACATCGACATCATCTAAGACTGTAAACCGGACTGGATCTTCCCCGCCTTCTCCAGAATTAGATTTACCACCGATGCGATTCATGGCGATCGCTAAAGTTTCATGAGCTTCCCGCGACAAAGCTCCCAAGGACATTCCACCAGTACAAAAGCGCTTGACAATTTCGCTGACTGGCTCTACCTCTTCAATGGGAATCGGAGTGCGATCGCTCTGCATATCGAGCAAGTCGCGCAGTGCAGTTAACGGTCTTTGTTGCAGATACTTCTTGTAAACTTCGTAGTGGTCGTAGTTCTTGCCATCTACAGCCTTGTGTAACGCTTTCGCCAATTCGGGGCTATTCATATGGTATTCGCCACCGGGACGGTAATTGACAAAACCCAGGTTTTGTAATTTCTTCGTTGTTAATTCTGGGAAAGCTTTGATGTGGAAAGATAGCACTTCTTGAGCCAGATCGCTGACACTCAAACCACCAATGCGGGAAGTTGTACCTTTAAATGCTAGTTGTAGTAAATCGCCACCAATACCAATTGCTTCAAAGATTTGGGCTGCTTGGTAACTGGAAAGTAACGAAATTCCCATCTTCGAGAGAATTTTCAGCAAACCACTTTCTACAGCTTGGCGATAGTTACCTATAGCTTGGTCTAAGGTGAGGGTAGCAATTTTACCCCGTTCCATAAATTGCTGTGTTTTCGGATCTGCCCACCAATCAGTTACTGTCTCTAAGGCCATATAGGGACAAATCGCACCCGCACCGTAGCCAATTAAACAAGCAAAGTGATGAGTACTCCAGCATTGAGCTGTGTCAACCACCAATGATGCTTTCATCCGCAATCCTGACTCAATCAAGTGATGGTGTACTGCACCCACCGCCAATAAAGGCGGAATGTAAGAATATTCGGAACTGATTCCTTCACGGGCGCGATCGCTCAGGACTAAAATCTTCGCACCAGCACGCACTGCTTCTACTGCTTTGGTTTGCAAAGACTTGACTGCGACTTTTAATTCTTCTGGTCCTTTGGCAATAGTAAACAGTGTGGATAACTCAGTTGTCGTAAACTCAGAATTTTTAATTGCTTCGAGTTCGGCCTGTGTCAGTACTGGCGACTCTAGTTTTAATCTGCGAGCATACTCTGGTTTGGGATCTAACAAATTACCCCGTTCACCCAGTTCCACTTTTAGTGACATCACCAATTTTTCCCGCAGAGGATCAATGGCGGGATTTGTCACCTGAGCAAAACGTTGTTTAAAATAGTCGTACAGCAGGTGAGGTTTTTCCGAGAGAACTGCTAAGGGAATGTCATCACCCATGCAGAAAGTTGCTTCTTTGCCATCAATAGCCATTGGCTGAATCACCATTTCCACATCTTCGGTGGTGTAGCCAAAAGCAATTTGATGTTGCAGTAGGTTTTGTCTATCTATATTAATTGTTGGTTCTTGGTTGTTGGTGGTTCGGTGTCCGTTAGCGTGGACTCCGTTACCATTAACTGATAACAAATGACCATTGACTAAAGTTTTGAGTTCTTGGCGGTGCTGTTGCAACCATTCTCCATAGGGTTGTTTTTTGGCAATGCGCTGTTTGATTTCCCAGTTTTTCAGCACTTCATTGCTGTCTAAATCTACGGCGATCATTTGTCCTGGGCCGAGTCTGCCTTTTTCGATGATATTAGCTTCATCTACTGGCACAACACCAGCTTCGGAAGCAACAATAATATAGTCGTCTTTGGTAATGCAATAGCGAGCAGGTCTTAAACCATTACGATCCAAGGTTGCGCCGACTTTACGACCATCGCTAAATACCAAAAGTGCTGGCCCGTCCCATGCTTCCTGGAGACCGCTATAGTATTCATAGAAATCGACTATCTCCGGAAAATCACGCAGCGAAGGTTGATTTTGATAAGCTTCTGGAACCATGATCATCAAGGCTTCCAGGGGACTGCGACCGGAGCGTATGAGTAACTCAAATACATTATCCAAGGTCGCGGAGTCACTGTTATTAATATTGACAAAAGGCTTGAGTTCTTCTATGCGATCGCCCCAAACTGGATGCTCTAAACTTGCTTGTCTAGCAGTCATCCAGTTAATATTACCCAACAAAGTGTTAATTTCGCCATTGTGACCCAAAAGCCGCATTGGTTGTGCTAAGGGCCATTTCGGCATAGTGTTGGTGCTAAAACGACGGTGGTATACAGCAAAGGCACTTTTATAAGCTGGATTTTTTAAATCGAGATAAAATTCTCCCAAAACTGCTGAACGCACCATGCCTTTGTAAACGATTGTGCGGCTTGACAGGGAACAAATGTAAAATTCTTCTGACCAGTTATGGTTATGATTGCGGATGGCTTTGGCGATCAGGCGACGGGTAATATACAATTGCCGTTCGAGTTCCTCACCACTTTTATCAGCAGAGACTAAAAAAACTTGTTCGATTTGGGGTTGATTTTCTCTAGCCTGTACACCCAATATCTCTGGTGCTACTGGTACTACTCGCCAGCCCAGTACAGTCAAATTTTCCTCAGCTGCTACTTGCTCAACTACAGCTTTAGCTTTTTGTGCTACTTGGGGATTTTGCGGTAAAAATATCATCCCCACAACAACATTGTTGTTAGTAGGAATTTCTATTCCCCATGTGGCAAAATCCTCTTGGAACAACTCCCACGGAATCGCGGTCAAAATTCCTGCACCATCACCAGAGTCTTGGTCTGCACTGCAACCACCCCGGTGTTCTAGACAAGTTAAAGCGGCTATTGCTTTTGAGACAATTTCATAACTAGAGTATTTTAAACGATGGGCAATAAAACCCACACCGCAGGCATCTCTTTCTTCAACCAGCCACCTTTGTCCTTGGTAGGTACACTCCTGATGATTGTCCGCAAAACTAATTTGATGCTCTTGATTCACCGATTTTTTATTCATAGACTAACCCTGCCATCGTAATGCCGACAATGAATTAACAATTTAGGTCTTTGCAACTGGGAAAATTTTTCTAAATACACGAATGAAAAAATTCACAATAACCGAAATTTAAGGAAAAAAAATTTTAACTTCGAGCTGATATTTACCATGCCCGTGTTAAAATCTATGCGTCGTTTCTTATGGGTTTTTGCTGAGTTAAGCAAACGACGTTTGCCCACGCAGTGTTTTCTTTATATCCTGAAGCTATGTACTCCTCAATTCCCTTTATTGTCCAATACAATTCACTAATTTGCTGTAGCCTTTTTCGGCTTAACTAAAAATTCAGATTCTTGACTTCTCTAATTCTTTGATACAAAAATTATCCTGATTCAGCGACAAAATCAGCGTATTACACTATATACCCATTTGGCAATTCCTAAATCTTTTTGGATTAGCTGTCTAGATTTTTACTTACCACCCTTTGTTACCTGTGTTGCTGTTAGCTAAACCTCACCTAAGTAGCAAGTAATTAGTGAGGATAGTCCACCTAGATTCAGCTTAAAAGCTTTTGACTGCTGTGAAATATTTTTTAGCACTAGTTGTAATTTAGCGCACTTAAAATCGCAGTCTTCATAGTGGCAGAATTGCTTGTCGCTTGAACAAGAAACAAAAAGCCCATATATACATTATCACGTTCGTGTTCCAAACTTACGTCATTATTTTTTGATATTTTAGAAAGTTCAGTTAGTTTGTCTGTGAGATTTTTCCAAAATACTGAATCATTTATGGTAAAAACATTAAATTCTTGTCAACGCCAACCTAGCCAGGTTGCAGTTGTTAGTATCAGTAGGTTTGTCAAGTTCTTGGCATCACCGACGGTTTTATCTGTACTGTTCTTAACAACACTTGGAGATTGTGCGATCGCCTATACTGCGATTCCTCACGAGTCAATCGCTTTAGAAAAACAGACCAAGACAAAACTTGCCCAATCTACAACTACAGCTCAACCACAACCAGTACCGAAACCCAAACCACCTGCACCTCCTTTAGCAGGGGTAATATACTATGGTAATCAAATTTCTCTCAATGGTCGAATCTTACCAGGGGCATGGTTACAAAAACGCGTAAAAGCAGGTCAATTGACAACTCAGATTAGTGATGCAGCAATTCGGCAGTTTTTCGGCGTAGATTTATTAAATAGCAATAGTCCTACCAAACAACCAATACAGTGGTATTCATCCGCAACTAAACCACCGATTTTACTTAGCACCTTGGCGGGAGGTTATCGCTACTTAGATATTACCAATTTTGCCAAAACATCTGAATGGCAAATGCAAGTGCAGGGTAATACTTTATTTATATCTACACCGAACGCCAAAATCACAGAGATTAATCAAACCAAAGAATCTTTAATAGAACGCATCACTATCAATTTAGATCGCCCTACTCCTTGGCAAATCAACCAAGAAGCCCTAGTTAAACAAAATCAACCTTTAAGCGACGATCCAAATAACCCAATTCTCAAACCCTCTGCTCCAACCACCAGAGATTGGACAATAACGTTAAATGGTATCGCCGACCCAGCTTTAATTCAACGTTACACCCCCCCGCCACCACCTGCAATAGAAAACATTCCTACCCCCGCACCATTTCCCGAAAATCTCTTAAAACAGATATTGCCATCAAACGAGAATCAACAAAACACTACTCCCACTCCCCCACCATTAATCAAGCAAGTGCAGGTCATTAACAACCAGACAATTATCCGTCTGGAGATTCCCATTGGGTTAGCCCCCCTAGTCAGCACTGCACTGAATCGCCTGATGATTGATGTTCGCCCAGATACACTACTACCACGAGCAATTACCTGGGCGCCAGGATTAAACTGGCGTCAGCAGTATGTAAATTTAGGTCAGGAACGCTTTCCAGTTGTTTGGTTAGAAATCAATCCGCGTACTGTCGGGTTAAAAATTAGACCGATGATTACAAGCCCTAATACCCTAAAAGGGACTGCTCCTCTAATACAAACAGCACAACAACAGTTAGCAGTCGCAGCGATTAATGGTGGCTATTTTAACCGCAATAATCGCCTACCTTTGGGTGCAATTCGTCGAGATGGTCAATGGTTATCCAGTCCCATTTTGAACCGGGGTGCGATCGCTTGGAATGATTCTGGCCAATTTTATCTGGGTCGTCTAGCTTTGTTAGAAAATGTCATTACTGCTAATAACCAAAAATTGCCGATTTTAACTCTCAATAGTGGCTACGTCCAAAGTGGTATAGCTCGTTATACTCCTGCTTGGGGAGTGAACTATTCGCCCTTAACCGACAACGAAATTATCCTTACCGTCCAGAAAAATCAAGTTACTGATCAGTTACCAGCAGGTAAAGTCGGTCAAACAACTTTTCCTATCCCTACGGATGGATATTTGCTTGTCCTACGTGCTAATGCTGTCACCAACGCTTCTATTTTGCCTGTTGGTTCTTCAGTAAAAATAGACAGTTCTACCAGTCCTGGAGAGTTTAGTAATTACCCCTATATTCTCGGAGCAGGACCCCTACTTGTACAAAATCGTCAAATTGTCCTGAATGGCAAAGGCGAACAATTCAGTAATGCTTTTGTTGTGCAAAAAGCGATTCGTAGTGGTATTTGTAGAACAACAACAGGCAACCTCATCATCGCCGCTGTTCACAATCGTGCTGGAGGTGCCGGCCCTACCTTAGCAGAACACGCTCAATTAATGCAGCAAATGGGTTGTGTTGATGCTTTAAATCTGGATGGTGGTAGTTCTACGAGCCTTTATTTAGGAGGACAACTTCTGGATCGTTTCCCCAATACCGCAGCCCGTGTTCACAACGGTATAGGGATTTTCTTGCAACCGCGTTAAAGAGATAGGGAATAAGGGATCGGGGAGCAGGGAGCAGGAAAAATCTATCAAAAATATTCCCCCTTGTCCCCCAGTCCCCAAATTTAAAGCTAACTAAAAGTTACCACTTCAATTCGTGAAGACTTGATATAGATACGTTATTGGTAGCAGTCATTGATTACACCTTAGACTGTGATTTTGCTATGTTTGGCAGGTGTGGGCTAGATTGCTGATTTATACGGTTGCAACATAGCGCCATATTTTTCCATCAATAGTTAAGAGTACTAACGGTTTTGTTATGTCTCCGAATGAGGTAACTATGGCTCAATACCAAGAAACAACACAAACTAATGCGCTGCCTTTGCCTTCGGCTATCACTGCAAGAGGTGTTGCAGCAACAGAACTGCGTCCTTGGGGTTCTTTTACAGTTTTGGAAGAAGGACGCGGCTATAAAATTAAGCGTATCGAAGTGAAACCCGGACATCGACTGAGTTTACAAATGCACCATCATCGCAGCGAACACTGGATAGTTGTTTCTGGTACAGCCAGAGTAGTTTGTGGTGAGCAAGAAGTCTTGCTGGGCAATAATCAGTCTACATATGTACCCCAATGTACAGCCCATCGTTTAGAGAATCCTGGTGTGATCCCTTTGGTATTAATCGAAGTACAAAACGGAGAATACTTAGGTGAGGATGATATTATCCGTTTCCAAGACGATTACGCTCGCGCAGAAGATTGAAGTCAAAATAGCCATGCACTAGATAGATATAAAGGATAGGGGATCGGGGACAAGGGGAACAAGGGAAGAGGGACTATCAATTCAAAATTTAAAATACCTGCACGCCCGCCGCTACGTGTCTACAAAATTAAGAACTTGTTGCCAATAGCTCGACAATCCCCAATCCCCTTTGAGCAACCACCAACCATAACCTGTAATATTTTTAAGGTAAAGCTTTCAATCCCCAGATCCATTCCATGATTCATCTGAGTCCAGCAGCAGTCAGTGAGATTAGAAGGTTAAAATCTAAGCAGCAACAACCAAATCCGTTGTTTCGATTGGCAGTTAAAGTCGGTGGTTGTTCTGGCTGGTATTATGATATGTATTTTGATGAAACTGTTAAGACAGGCGATCGCACTTTAGAATGTGAAGGTATTCAAGTAGTTATAGACCCCCAAAGCTTTAATTACGTTGATGGTCTAACCATAGATTATTCTGAGGATTTAATGGGCGGTGCTTTTCGCTTCCAAAATCCCCAAGCAAACGCTACTTGTGGCTGTGGTAATTCGTTTGCTATTGATTGATTGTTAATGGTTGGCGATTATTCCTAACAAAAAAATAATATTATATTGACTTTTGACACACAAAAAAGATATAATTAGAATTTGTTGTCAAAAGTTCAACTATAAGCAGCTTCACGCGCTGTAACTCATGCCCACCATACAGCAGCTAATACGTAACGAACGCGAAAAAGCGCGTCAAAAAACCAAGTCCCCAGCTCTAAAACAATGCCCACAACGTCGGGGTGTTTGTACTAGAGTATACACGACCACACCGAAAAAACCGAATTCGGCTCTGCGTAAAGTCGCAAGGGTAAGATTAACTTCTGGATTTGAAGTCACAGCCTACATTCCAGGGATTGGTCATAACTTGCAAGAACACTCTGTTGTAATGATTCGTGGCGGTCGGGTTAAGGACTTACCAGGCGTGAGATACCACATCATTCGTGGCACTTTAGATACAGCCGGAGTCAAAGACCGCAAACAAGGTCGTTCCAAGTATGGAACCAAACGTCCAAAAAAATAGAGATCGGCGCGATTAATCTAGTCAAAACGCGATTAATCGCGTTTTGAGACTCATTCGCTTTTAGATTTATTTGTGGAGCAGTTGGCATAGCTCATACAAATTAACCTTTGATTTTAGTAAGGTGTGTGTGCATCAACAAAAAAAAGTTTACTTTTTTTGTTTTTGCTATGATTTTTAATGCCACTGTTCAACAAAAATCAATGAATGATAGAATTTGAATTGATTCCGTGCGTTTGCACGGAAATCGATGCCATCAAAAGCAAGCGGCAGTTCCTTATAATTTTATACAGGGACAAAGCTAAGTATATCAGAATGTAAGACCTGTATGAAGATCATTACTCGCAGGCAGTCTGAAGTGCGATCGCATTGATTCTGTCAAAAAGTGTGAGTGTCTAAGAAAGTTTAAGTTAAATTACTAGAGCATCTAATGCCCTGTTTACTGTGAATATGGGAAATTTTAGAATGCTATCAGCGACAGCAGCATTTTAAATTGAGTTTGATTAGCTATTAAATTAGCTATTAAGGTATATAATTATTGTCGCCTTGTATGTCTTGTTGAGGGCATCAAGTTAAACAGGTCAGTTCCATTGCGATTTCAGCAATGAAAAACTGTCTAAACATAAATCATCTAGTTGCTAAATTCAGAAATTTAAGGTTGAAGTATGTCTCGTCGTGGTGTTACTCAAAAGCGCCCAGTTCCACCTGACTCTGTTTATAACAGTCGCCTAGTAAGCATGATGATCCGTCGGGTGATGCGTAGTGGCAAAAAATCACTTGCCGCACGGATTGTCTATGCTGCGATGAAAAATATCGAGGAAAGAACCGGAAGCGATCCATTGGAAACGTTTGAAAGAGCAGTGCGGAATGCAACGCCATTGGTAGAAGTAAAAGCTCGACGAGTAGGCGGTGCTACATATCAAGTTCCCATGGAAGTACGAGCGGAGCGTGGTACAAGTTTGGCATTGCGTTGGTTAGTACAATTTTCTAGATCTAGACCTGGCCGGACAATGGCTGGCAGACTAGCTCAAGAATTGATGGATGCTGCTAACGAAACTGGTAGTTCGATTCGTAAGCGTGAAGAAACGCACCGGATGGCAGAAGCAAATAAAGCCTTTGCACATTACCGCTACTAAACATTGTAGAAACGCGCTCAGGCGCGTCTCTACCAACGTAAAAGATATATCGTGGTAGTTACTAAATAAAAAGACGGTTTACCAGAAAAGATAGAATCTTAACAAAGTGTAATATACAAGATATCATGAGGCGAAAAGTATAGGAGGCAGCTGTGGCACGTACGAACCCGCTAGAGAGAGTACGCAATATCGGTATTGCGGCGCATATAGATGCGGGCAAGACAACAACAACAGAGAGAATTTTATTTTACTCTGGCATAATTCATAAAATTGGTGAAGTCCATGAAGGAACCGCCGTCACCGACTGGATGGACCAGGAGCGTGAGCGGGGAATTACTATTACAGCTGCTGCGATTAGCACCAGTTGGAGAGATCATCAAATTAACATTATCGACACTCCCGGACACGTAGATTTCACGATTGAAGTGGAACGTTCCATGCGGGTTTTGGATGGTGTAATTACAGTTTTATGTTCTGTTGGTGGTGTGCAACCACAAACAGAAACAGTATGGCGACAAGCGGATCGTTATAAAGTTCCACGTATCATCTTTATCAACAAGATGGATCGCACGGGCGCGAACTTTTACAAAGTTTACGAACAAGTGCGCGATCGCTTGCGGACTAATGCTATTCCTATTCAATTGCCTATTGGTAGCGAAAGTGATTTCCTGGGTCTGGTTGATCTAGTCAAGATGCGGGCGTATATCTACGGCAATGACCAAGGAACAGACATCAGAGAAGAAGATATTCCCGCAGATATGCAGGATTTGGTTCAGGAATACCGTAACAAACTGATTGAAGCGGTAGCTGAGACCGATGACGATCTGATGAACAAGTACTTTGAAGGCGAAGAACTCACCGAAGCAGAAATCCGTACTGCTCTGCGTAAAGGCACTGTTGCAGGTACGATTGTGCCAGTGCTTTGTGGTTCAGCTTTCAAGAACAAAGGTGTACAACTTCTGCTTGATGCTGTAGTAGATTACCTGCCAGCACCCCCTGACGTACCCGCAATCCAAGGTACACTGCCCAATGGCGAAACTGTAGAACGCCATGCTGACGACAATGAACCTCTGTCGGCGCTTGCGTTCAAGATTATGGCTGACCCTTATGGTCGTTTGACGTTTGTTCGTGTGTATTCTGGTGTTCTGAAGAAAGGTAGCTACGTCCTCAACGCCACCAAAAACAAGAAAGAAAGAATTTCTCGTCTAGTAGTTTTGAAGGCAGATAATCGCATTGACGTAGATGAACTTAGAGCCGGAGATCTGGGAGCCGCAGTAGGGTTAAAAGACACCTTGACTGGTGATACTCTGACCGATGAAGGCTCACCAGTAATTCTGGAATCCTTGTTTATTCCAGAGCCTGTAATCTCGGTGGCGGTAGAACCCAAAACCAAGAACGACATGGACAAACTGTCCAAAGCTCTACAATCTCTCTCCGAAGAAGATCCGACTTTCCGCGTGAACGTCGATCCAGAAACCAACCAAACGGTAATTGCTGGAATGGGAGAGTTGCACCTAGAAATTCTTGTAGACCGGATGTTACGCGAATTTAAAGTGGAAGCTAATGTTGGTGCGCCACAAGTAGCTTACCGCGAAACAATTCGCAAACAAGTCAACAGAATTGAAGGTAAATTCATCCGCCAAAGCGGTGGTAAAGGTCAGTACGGTCATGTTGTGATTGACTTAGCACCAGGAGAACCCGGAAGCGGCTTTGAATTCGTCTCCAAGATTGTTGGTGGTACTGTACCGAAAGAGTACATATCACCAGTAGAAGCAGGTATGAAAGAAACCTGCGAATCGGGTATTCTCGCTGGATATCCACTCATTGACGTTAAAGCGACGCTGATTGATGGGTCTTACCATGAAGTGGACTCCTCGGAAATGGCCTTCAAAATCGCTGGTTCAATGGCAATGAAAGAAGCTGTAATGAAAGCTTCACCTATCCTTTTAGAGCCTATGATGAAAGTTGAGGTTGAAGTTCCCGAAAACTTCCTTGGGGATGTAATGGGCGACCTCAATTCCCGTCGCGGGCAGATTGAGGGGATGGGTTCCGAGCAAGGAATCGCCAAAGTGACTGCTAAAGTCCCATTGGCAGAAATGTTTGGTTACGCCACTGACATCCGGTCGAAGACCCAAGGTCGAGGCATATTCTCGATGGAATTTAGCCACTACGATGAAGTGCCTCGCAACGTGGCTGAGGCAATCATAGCTAAAAGCAAAGGGAACGCTTAATTAAAAAAGGAAACGAGCATTCATGGCACGCGCAAAGTTTGAAAGGACTAAACCCCACGTTAATATCGGCACTATTGGCCACGTTGACCACGGTAAAACCACATTAACAGCAGCTATTACCATGACTTTGGCTGCGATCGGTAAGGCTACCGGTAAAGGTTATGATCAAATCGATAACGCACCTGAAGAAAAAGCACGGGGTATTACCATTAATACCGCTCACGTTGAGTATGAGACAGAAAACCGTCACTATGCTCACGTAGACTGTCCTGGACACGCTGACTATGTGAAGAACATGATCACTGGTGCAGCGCAAATGGATGGTGCGATCCTGGTGGTTTCTGCTGCGGATGGCCCGATGCCCCAAACCCGTGAACACATTCTACTCGCACGCCAGGTGGGTGTACCCAACCTAGTTGTCTTCTTAAATAAAGAAGACATGGTGGATGATGAAGAATTGTTGGAACTGGTAGAGTTGGAAGTTCGTGAACTACTTTCCAGCTATGATTTCCCTGGTGACGACATACCAGTGATCAAAGGTTCTGGTCTGCAAGCGCTGGAAAAAATGACAGCTAACCCCAAGACACAGAAGGGTGAAGATAAGTGGGTAGATAAAATCTACGAACTGATGGATGCTGTAGATGCTTACATTCCCACACCAGAGCGTGATATTGATAAGCCCTTCCTGATGGCTGTAGAAGACGTGTTCTCGATCACAGGTCGTGGTACGGTAGCTACCGGACGTATCGAACGGGGTAAAGTCAAGATTGGCGATAACGTAGAGCTAGTTGGTATCAAAGATACTCGTGCCACCACCGTTACCGGGATCGAGATGTTCAAGAAGAGTCTTGAAGAAGGTATGGCTGGGGATAACGCTGGTATACTATTACGCGGTGTCCAAAAAGCTGATATTGAACGAGGCATGGTAATTGCCAAACCTGGTTCTATCACTCCCCATACTCAATTTGAAGGAGAAGTGTACGTTCTCACTGAAAAAGAAGGCGGTCGTAAAACTCCTTTCTTTGCAGGTTATCGTCCTCAATTCTACGTGCGGACAACCGACGTAACCGGTACTATTAAGACCTTTACCTCCGATGACGGCAGTGACGCAGAAATGGTTATGCCCGGAGACCGGATCAAGATGACAGTAGAACTGATCAATGCGATCGCTATTGAACAAGGAATGCGCTTCGCTATCCGTGAAGGCGGTCGTACAATCGGTGCTGGTGTCGTTTCCAAAATCGTCAAATAGCATCTGTTTATCTTGATTAAACAAGGAGCAGAGGTGGTATAAATCCTCTCTGCTCTTTTATATTCCTGAAATAAAAGGGATCGGGAATCGGGGATTGGGGATTGGGAAAAAATTTGTCTTAGTTCCCAATCCCCAATCCCCAGTCTCCTCTCCCCAATTACCTAACTCATCAGAACCAGGACAACCGAAAATGGCTACTTTGCAGCAGCAAAAGATTAGAATTCGCTTACAGGCATTTGACCGTCGCTTACTAGATACATCTTGCGAGAAGATTGTAGATACTGCAAATCGTACAAACGCTACAGCGATTGGGCCAATTCCCTTACCTACAAAACGCCGGATCTACTGTGTGCTGCGATCGCCACACGTGGATAAAGATTCACGAGAACACTTTGAAACTCGCACCCACCGCCGCATTATTGATATTTACCAGCCTTCTTCTAAAACTATTGATGCTTTGATGAAACTGGATCTGCCTTCAGGCGTGGATATTGAAGTAAAACTATAAATTACTCATTAGTCATTTGTCATTAGTAAAGACAAAGGACAAATGACCTTATTTGGTGTGAATATTTACCTTGCCCTGAAAGATATATCTTCAGGGCTTTTTATTTGCTGGGAAACAGATGCTAGAATGTAGCTATAGTACGGCAAAAATCAAATATAAAAAAAATTTTAAAGAGAATCATCAGATAAAACTTATACCAAAGTTCTAACAAGGTAAAAATGACATCCTCTTCTAAAATTGCCGTTCGTGAACTACCTCTGTTCCCGTTGTCAGAAGTCGTTTTGTTCCCTACAAAGCAATTGCCCTTGCACATCTTTGAATTTCGCTACAGAATCATGATGAACACGATTCTGGAAAGCGATCGCAGGTTTGGAGTATTAATGGTTGATCCGGTAAAAGGTGCGATCGCTAATGTAGGTTGCTGTGCCGAAATTGTTCATTATCAACGTTTACCGGATGATCGGATGAAAATGTTGACTTTGGGACAGCAAAGATTTCGTGTTTTAGAGTATATACGTGAAAAACCCTATCCTGTTGGTTTAGTCGAATGGATTGAAGATCATCCACCCACAAAAGATTTACGTCCAATGGCCAAAGAGTTATCTCAGCTGCTAAAAGATGTTGTTCGCCTCTCAGCTAAGTTAACTGAACAACAGATTGAACTCCCAGAAGATTTACCTGATTTACCTTTAGAACTTTCTTATTGGGTAGCAAGCAATCTTTATGGTGTTGCTTTAGAACAGCAAGCGTTGCTAGAAATGCAAGACACTGTTGCTCGTTTAGAACGGGAAACAGAAATCTTAACTTCTACCCGTAATCATTTAGCAGCTCGCACTGTTCTCAAAGACACTTTTAATCAGAAGTTATAAATGGTTAGTGGTTAGTGGTTAGTGGTTAGTGGTTAGTAGTTAACCCCTATCCTCTATCCCCTATCCCATAGGCAAAACACCATAACTACCAAAAATTTTTATTATTTCTGTGTATGTAGTTAATTCTTGTAAGGCGGATTGCATTTGTATTTGAGATGTGTCTGCTTCCGCATCGATAAAAAATAAGTATTCCCCTAGCGATCGCTTCGTAGGACGAGACTCAATCCGGCTAAGGTTAATATTTAATTGGGCAAATATTTGTAGTGGCTTAACTAAGGCTCCTGGTAAATTAGCACCAACGCTAAAAGCTAGCGAAGTGTGACTAATTTTGAGAGAAGATTTTTGATAGTTATTGGCCATATCAGCTTGACTTATAACCCAAAAACGAGTACAGTTTTCTGGGTGATCATTGATACCATTAACTAATATAGGTAGATTATAAAGTTGTGCTGCTCGCTCAGATGAGATCGTCGCCACTGTCAAATCTTGCTTGAGTATCTGCAATGCCTCGGTTGTAGAATTAGCAGGAATTAATTGTACATTGGGGAGAAATTGCTCTAACCATTTTTGGCATTGTGCTAAAGCTTGGGGGTGAGAATAAACTGTTTTTATGCTCTCTATGCTATCAGCGCTGGAAATCAAAGTATGAACAATTGGCATTACTAAAGCCATCTGAATTTGTAAATTATCCAGTTGCCATAGGGTATCCATAGTCATTGTCACACTACCCTCAATCGAATTTTCCACAGGTACGACAGCTAGATTTACCTGAGATTGGGCAACAGATCGAAGTGTTTGGGAAATGCTAGGATAAGGACATAAGGTAGCTTGGAGTCCTTGATTGTGGCTCAACCAATTGATGTATAAAATGGCTGCTTGTTCTGCATAAGTGCCAGGTGGACCTAAATGTGCAATTGATAAAGTCATGAGATTTTGTTCAAAGTGTAAGTTTGTTTAAAAATATAAGATTTTTATCGATGCTGTATAACTGTTGTTAGTTAATATAGTTTCCAAAAAGTTTTTAGCCTTCTGACTGTCATTTTTTCTCAAAAACTCCCAAAATTAAAAAATAATAGAATTATAAAACAATTATTTTGACGAACGCATGTCTACCAAGTTTACCGCTTTCCAGTCGGTAGAAATTGCTGTTCCACAACAGCCTATTCCCATTCAGCACTATTTGCGTCAGCCTCAACGTCTGGTTTATGCATTAGTAGATCCAAATCGAATTCAGCCTTTAGCTGATGATATTTTTCGTTTAAAAATGCGTCCCCTTACTTTTATGTCACTAAGTATTCAGCCTACCGTAGATATGAAAGTCTGGGCAGAATCTAATGGTAAAATTCATTTGCGATCGCAAGGTTGTGAAATCCTTGGTATTGAGTACATTAACCAGCGCTTCAATCTGAATTTAAAAGGGCATTTATCACCATCTCAATTCAGGACTGGTACTCGTTTGCAAGGTAGAGCAGATTTAGAAGTAGAAGTAGAGTTACCACCCCCATTTTTCTTTACTCCCAAACCAATTTTAGAAACCACTGGCAATGGTTTATTGAAAAGCGTACTCTTAACAATTAAGCAAAGATTGTTACATCAATTAATAGTAGATTATCGTCGCTGGGTAACATTGCAAACTCAAAAAGAACAACTTAGTAGCGATGAGCAAAATCCAGACTTACCCATTCTCAATATTGAGTAATCATCGTTGAGATTCACAAGTGGACGCGGGTTTCACTCTTGAGTATGCAAAACTGGGCAACATGAATGCAGCAAGGGGGTTTGATTAGAGGATTAATTGTATTCCACTCTACTTACCCCCTTGCGAGGCGAAAACAAAAAATTGAGGCAGGCTTGTTCTGGTATTACTCGTTGGCCAATTGGGTTATCTGTGTTGTAGACGCGGAGCGGCTTCCGCAGGTAGCCTGCCTCAATTTTCACTCGCCAATATGCGAATGCTGCCACCTCCACTCCTAGATATTAAATGTGGGCAAAATATATAAGGTTGCCCAGTTTTGCTCTTATTTGTCCAAGGGGGATAAGGAGGACATAGGGGAATGGAATTCTCCTTCTCCCTTGTCTCTCCTTCTCCCTTGTCTTTAGAGGCGTTAATCAAATTCGACAAGGACGAAAAGACTTGCGATGTAAAGGTGAAGATCCATGTTCTTGCAGTGCTAATAAATGCTTTGGACTTCCATAACCCTTATTTTGCTCCAAGTCATACATGGGATATTTAGAGGCAAGCCTTACAATCAAGTCATCTCGCCACACTTTGGCAATAATGCTAGCAGCTGCAATCGCGAGCGATCGCTCGTCTCCCTTGACTATTGTTTGTTGCAACAGTGGCAAGTCTTTAATCGATTGCTTACCATCAATCAAGCAGAGTGTAGGCTGCACCTTTAGCTTCAATACTGCTCGCTTCATCGCTAAAAGTGTAGCCTGCAAAATATTTATTTGATCAATTTCTACAACTGAAGCAAAGCCTATTTTGTAGTCGATGGCAACAGTCTGGATATGTTGGGCTAGCTGACTCCTACGAGAATTAGACAACTTTTTACTATCTTTGATTTTTGCTGCCATCAATGCAGGCAGAGCATCATTTGGTAGTATCACAGCAGCAGCTACTACAGGCCCAAATAAACAGCCCCGCCCTACTTCATCGACGCCTGCAACTAGTCCACAGATGTCTGAAAATGCGGAAAATTCCAGCCAACTCGCTTCCTGTTTAAGTGTTGACGAATCAACAGAAGCGGTATCTGGCTTACTCATGACCATATTTTAAAGTTTTTAACTTTTAGCTTTAGCTGTCAGCTGTTGATGGATCTGTCTCCAAAGCGGAAGAACGACGGCGGCGACGACGAACAGCAGTACTATTACTGGCTTCTGTTTCATCTGTCATCGTGGATGAATCCGATGTTTCATTTACAACTGATGACAATGGTTCTGTTTGTATTGGACTTTCTATGGTTCTAGTTGCTGTTTGAGCAATTTCCGGGGTTGTTTCTGTTTGTGTAGCAGCACCTTGACCAGGGAGAGTAACGTTAATAATGACAGACTTGGGATTTCTGACTTCTCGGTTCAATTTCACTAATGGTGAAACTCCCATCAAAGCGTACACATCTTGTTCGGGTGGTGTCATTTCCACAGTCACAATCTCTGGTGGTTCTACGACTGGTTTGACTATCTCTGGTCTTGAAATTTTAGCTCGTTCTCCTCTGTCTACCCAACCTGGTTTACTAATGTTGGGTATAGGTAGATCAGAAGTCTCTACTAATTCTCCCTCTCCATCAATGTCCATATCTGGATCATTCACCAGTGATAAGGGATTACCATTGATGCGTGGCTCTTCTTTTCCGTTACCGCCATTTATTCCGATGCGACGACGGCGACGTCTTTTGTTGTCACTAATTTCTTGATAGCTAGGATGATTGGCTAGATTCAATCCACTTAGATCGTTTTCGTGTTCGTATCCTTCCCCAAATCCATCGTAGTTTTCCCGTGCTTCACTCAAGCGAGGAGATGGCAGACGGGGTTCTTTGTGAGGCAAAGATACCAAGCGTTCTGGTAATTCGGGTGGTGGTGCAATCGAACGGCTTTCGATTTCTCCAGGTAAATGCACAACATGCCCTAAACCACCACAGGTTTGACAAGATTCACTAAACAATTCGTAAATATTTTGACCTTGGCGCTTACGGGTGAGTTCTACTAGACCTAGTTCTGTTAATTGAGCAATCTGAGGACGGGCTTTGTCTGATTTGAGAGCCTTATTAAAGTGTTCAATGACATGTTGTTGATCACGTCGTGTTTCCATATCAATGAAATCAACTACAATCACACCAGCTATATTCCGTAAACGCAGCTGACGAGCAATTTCTGTGGCTGCTTCACAGTTTGTCCATAAAACTGTTTCTCTGGCTGTTGCCGATCGCGTAAATGAACCAGAGTTGACATCGATCACTGTTAATGCTTCTGTAGGCTGGATAATAATGTAGCCACCAGAAGGTAGATCTACTCTGGGTCTAAGAGCTTCTTTGATCGCAGCATTGATCCGGAAGTATTCTAAAATCGCTGCGCGATCGCGGTGGTGGTCGATCAATAATCCTTGTGGTACTTGTCCACCACTCCAGTTTTGCAAATACTGTTTTACCCGTTTTAAGCCAGTACTGGAGTCTACAACAATTCGATTGACATCCGCACCGTACATATCTCGCAGTACACGCTGGATAAAATCATCGTCCCGGTTGAGTAGTGCAGGTGCGCGGGTAGAAACTGCTTCTTGCTGAATCGCTTCCCATTGTTTTTGTAAGTTTTCTAAATCCTCAATGATTGCTTCTTCGGGTTTACCTTCTGCTTCTGTGCGAACTAACAAACCCATCCCCGCAGGTTTAATCAAAATTGCCAATGCTCGTAAGCGGTTACGCTCATTTTCATTTCTTATCCGTCGGGATAAATTTACACCCCGTCCGTAGGGCATGAGTACAACATAACGTCCTGGTAAAGTGATGTTACCTGTAAGCCTTGGCCCTTTTGTTCCTGTTGGCTCCTTCATTACTTGCACCAATACTTTTTGTTGTGGTGCTAGCAATTCTGTGATCGCTGCTGCTGTACGCTTGAGTCGTAATGGCCCTAAGTCTGTAACATGAATAAATCCGTTACGTTCTGGGTCGCCGATATTGACGAAAGCAGCATCGATTCCAGGTAATACATTTTCTACTACTCCTAAGTAGATATCACCAATTTGGTGATGACCTGTAGCAACAACTAATTCTTGTATTTGATCTTCAGAAAATACGGCAGCTATTTGATGCTGCTCCGCGATAATAATTTGTTTCGGCATTCAATTTCCTCAAAATTTGGCAGCAAAAACAGACTTGAGGGTATGTTGTCCCTTATTGCCCCTGCAAGCCCAAACAGGCGCTGCTGTTAGTAAAAACCGCGAACTTAAGCCCACACTTAAAGAGCTATTGACTGGAGAAATGCGTTTACACGCCCGATAATTCCAGAACGGCTGCATATTATTTAAGCAATTTAATCACCCGTCCATGGTTAATTTTTGATGCAACGCCTTCATTCTCTAAGAATTAGGCATTTAGCATGTGTGTTAAAAATCATAAAGTTTAGAGAAGCCGACGAAGCCTTTTATTTAGTCATTGATTCACAAGATAACCATCAAGAGAGAGTGTTCTTGAATCTGCCTGGTGGTGGTCTGGGATAAAATCCTAGATGTCGCTCTCTAAATCTCTGCTTTTAAACCCTCAGTACCAGGATTGTGAACCAAATAACTCAATGCAGCGCCAGAAAAATTCTCTTCATATCATTCTAACGCAACCTTGTCAAAAATCAATTCCCCATAGCGAAAATAGAGAAGCAACTCAATTGCAAGTTGCCCTCAAGCAATTCACTAATCCTGCAAAATCAAACGATGGCGATGGATTTGCAGTAGCTGGAGTTCTGTGCCTGCCACTTGTTCTAGCATAAACAGAACTTGTTCTGGACGCAACAGTGTACCATCTGGACGACAACTACCTATATATCGCAAACTAACTGGCGATGTTACGAGATTAGTAGTTTCCACTAATTCAATTTCAAACAAGCGATCGCGCAGATTTACTAGATGAGTTTTACCTGACTTTGTTGTTTGCTCGTACCAAATCTCACTTTTTTGTTTAATTGTATCCAGCCAATCTTGCCATTGTGAAGGTGTTGATGAATCTGGTACAGCAAGAGTGAGTATATACTCGGCAGTTTCTAAGCCTTGAGTAGCAGCAGGAGCTTTTAAATCTAGCTCTACCACATCATATATGGGTATGTCACTGGGCAGTACCTGCGCCAATTTTTCTCGAAAAACATTCAGATCCAGTGGCTGAGTAAACTCAAAATCAACAATTTCACCGCTACTAGTAGCTCCTAAAGGCAAGGCCGAAGCCACAGAAATACGTGGTGATGGATGATACCCACCAGTAAAGGCAATTGGCAATCCGGCTCGTCGCATGGCTCGGTCAAACAAGCGCATCATATCTAGATGGCTGACCAATGCCATGTCACCTTGTTTGCCAAACCATAGCCGTAATCTCTGAACTTTAGTAGTATTTGGTACAAATTGTCCCGTAAATTCTGGGATAGATGGCGGGGGAATGACAATATTATGACCGAAGTCTGTGCCGCAGACACCACAGTGGGAGCAACCATCAAAAGAGCAATCAGGAACAATCGCAGCTTCTAAGGCGCGTTTTAAGTCTTCTTGCAGCCACTTCTTATCGATACCCGTGTCGATGTGGTCCCAAGGTAGGGATTTATTGAGGGAAGGAGGGAGTGAGGGAGTGGGGGAAGACAAGGAAACAATTTCTTGTCCTCCTTGTCCCCTTTGTCCTATTATTTCCTCTGTGCCAAACAAATTCCACTCGCCATTTTCAACTTGGCGGTATTTCCAACTGAGGCCAGCTTCAGTGATCGCCACTCCCCAAGCATTGTATGCACGCTCAATGCTGTCATACCAGGAATCCATTCCTGCGCCTAATTCCCAGGCTCGACGCAAAACTTGACCGAGAGAGCGATCGCCTCTACCGATAAAATCTTCCATCGCCGACAGCCGCACATCGGTAAAGTTTACCTTCACTCCTTTGATGCGGCGGAATTCTTGTTGCAGCAACTTTTGCTTCCGTCCAAACTCAGCAGTTGCAACAGAGTGCCATTGAAATGGGGTATGGGGCTTAGGGGTAAAGTTAGAAATCGTCAAATTGAACGCTAATGGTTTTCTTCCTTTGGCTCGACATTCGCGTTGTAACCAACGAACTGTTTCTGCAATGCCCAAAACATCTGAATCGGTTTCGCCAGGCAAACCAATCATGAAATATAACTTTATTTTATCCCAGCCTTGTTCCCAAGCTGTCTTTACTCCTCGTAATAACTCTTCATTTGTCAAGCCTTTATTGACAATATCTCGCATTCGTTGGGTTCCCGCCTCTGGAGCAAAGGTTAAACCACTTTGTCGCATTCCACCCAAGATGTTAGCGATATTTTCATCAAATCTGTCTACCCTTTGGCTGGGTAGGGAAAGAGAAATATTATCATTTTTGAGACGATTTTTGATTTCCATCCCCACTGCTGGAAGGGACAAATAATCAGAACAACTCAGAGAAAGCAAAGAAAACTCATTATAGCCAGTTTCCCGCATTCCTTTCTCAATTGCCGTCACCACCTTTTCTGGTTCCACATCTCGCGCTGGCCGAGTCAGCATTCCTGGTTGACAAAAGCGACAACCGCGAGTACAACCACGTCGAATTTCAATCGTTAGACGATCATGGACTGTCTCAACGTAAGGAACCAACCCAATCGAATAGGCAGGAATGGGCGTAGCTACTCGTCGTAAAATTCGTTGGGGTACATCTCGACAATTGGGATGGACAGATCCATCCGCGGTCACATTATAAAACTGAGGAACGTATACACCCGGTATTTGTGCCAAGTCCAGCAAAAGTTCTTGACGACTTAATCGTGCTTGTTTACCTTCTTCTAAAACTAAACCAATTTCTGGCAGAAGCTCTTCACCATCGCCCAAGGCGAAAAAGTCAAAGAAATCAGCGTAGGGTTCTGGGTTAGATGTCGCCGTTTGTCCACCAGCAAAAATTAAAGGATAAAAATCTTGTCCCCCTTGTCGTCCCTCTTGTCCACTTGTCTGTTCATTTCTTTCTTTCCAAGTCAAGGGAATACCAGCCAAGTCCAACATTTCTAAAATGTTGGTGGCGCCAAGTTCATAGCTGAGGCTAAAGCCCAAAATATCAAATTCTGTAAGCGATCGCTTTGATTCAACAGCAAATAACGGTGTCTTGGTTGCCCGTAGTTTAGCTGATAGATCTGGATTTGGTAAGTAGGCGCGATCGCACAACTGGCGTGGTTGGGCATTCAAGATGTTATAGAGAATGACATGCCCCAAGTTAGAGGCTCCCACTTCGTATACTTCAGGATAAGTTAATACCCAGCGAATCACTGCCGTTTCCCACGGCTTGTGTATGGCTAGACGTTCATTACCCAGGTAACGAGCTGGTTTGGCGATATCCGAGGTGATTAATTTTTCTACTGCAATAGCCACTGTGCTATTTTTCTAGCGATTTCAAAAAAATGACTCTTACTCACCTCCAACATTAGCATTGATTAGGCAGTTTCAGAGTGTTAATTAGTGTTTCAAACTTTTTTGATGCCAATCAACTCAAAGCTGAGTGACAACTCACCTAAAATGCTACTTTACTTTCAGCTATTTCAAAAACTTTATCCAGTTGGGTCAGTTCAAAAACAATTCTAATGGATGGCGAAACCGAGCAAAGGCTAAATTGCCTTCCTAAGTCTTGAGCAAACTTGAGTGCAGACACTAATGCCATTAAGCCAGCACTATCTAATGCTTCTACTTGTTCCAAATCTACTAGCAATTGACTACTTGTGTTTTGTGCCAGTGCTTTGGTTAAATCTTGTTGAAATTTTAGAGCATTAGCAGCATTTAAACTACCCTGAGGACGAATCACTGTAATTGTTGGATTTTTAAGCAGCGCTTGCATAGGGAGCATCCTAAATGTATGTAAAGTTTTTCAATAATTAAAGATAGATGTATTTGACCATATACTCTTTCTGCTTACATCGACCATGCGTATTACTTCTCTTAGCCGAATCTTTATTGCTTTGCCATATCTATTTAAAGATTGTCATAAACCCAGAAAAATGTATTTAAGTATACTTTTGTTACAATAAAGATTAAATATATTGCTTGCCATACCAACTAGTTTTTAGTTAGTTATTACTAAAGTTGGTGAATGCAAGTAGTAAGGCAATGATCTAGCTCCTGACTTCAGTTCAAGCATGTAATAGATACAGGAGGCGATCGCGAATCAAATCATTCATAAGTTGTGATTCAGATCACTGCCAACATAAGTGTTAGATCACATTTTATACAAATTTGCGACTAGGATAATAACTATATAAAGAAAATTAGTTGGTTAATTACGTATGAAAACCAGATATATCATTCGTCAACTAGTAGAAAAAGCCCTTCTGATTAAAAAATTAACTCCTGAAATAGAAAATGAAATTAACTCAGAACTGACGCAAATGGGTTACATATCTGACATTGATTATGAAGCCTTGGAATTATTAATGGCAGAAATGGACGCTGGTCGAATTCAATTAGTTCCCAACATCTAAATTAATAGATGGTTAAAAAGTTATTTATGATACCAAATAAGTCCTAATTATAACGGTTAATCAAGCTGAAAAATTTTATCACACCAATTTTATATTTTGCCTCACTACGAACCTCGCATTACCTAGCAAGTTTGGTGTGGCAGACTACTAGGGTGTAGATTCTTTCTTATGGGCTTGCCAAACTTCATGAATAAACTGGTGAAGTAGCTGCTTGCTAGGGAAGTCTATTTCGGGTTTTGGTTCTTTTGCTAAGACCTGACTCAAGATGGAAATTACTTCTGTATCTAAAGCTGGTCGAAATAAATCCAATGGCCAAAGTAAATCGGAAGTCTCTCGTAAATCATTTATGAGTGGAGGTTCCGAAGAATTAACCAATAATAGCAAAGGACGTACCCAGCACAAATTACGGGAAATTACAACTTGAATAACTTCTGCATATAGCTTGCTGTCATCATGCTCTAAAGATACTATTTGCCCTGGTTGAAAATTCAGTGTAATTTCCATATTCATATACTTCAACAGTGGCATTGATTTTACTGCTACTGTTTCGATTTTAACTAATTCGCGCCCTCGTCCCCCACGCTCATTCGGTACTCCGAATCAGTGGTGGGATTGCTTTGGCCAGCAACAACGATTGTATCTTTGATTAAATCTTTCCGCAGGAAAGACATTAACTATTTCGCCTTATATCCCGGCGCTATAACGGTACTCCGTTTAGCGCCGGG
>NZ_JCACKS010000138.1:0-5583 GCF_059505505.1 Pelatocladus sp.
GAAGCAATAGACACTCTTATAGTCTACGTCCTAATCTCAATGGCTATAGCTATAGCACTAGTTCTGAAATCCCAATTGGAGTTACGATGTATACAAATAATCGATTTCCTAGTAATTTTCAATCCCTCCAAGGGCTGCGAGTACTTGTTGTAGATGACAATGTTGATTTCTGCGATTTGATTGTTATACTGCTGCAACCTTATGGTGTTGAGGTGCAAAAAGCGTTTTTAGCGCAGCAAGCTCTGGAGATATTTAGGCAATGGCAACCTGATGTCCTCGTGAGTGACATTGGCTTGCCAAAGGAGGATGGCTTTGCTCTGATTCAACAAGTGAGAACCAAAGCGGGAGAGCAAGGGGAAGTGGTGCTAGCCATTGCTGTGACGGGCTATACCCATGAAAAGATGCTTCAACAAGCTCTGTCTGCTGGTTTTGACCTGTTGTTTCCCAAACCCCTGGATTTTGATGAGTTCCTGGCTGTGCTTGGCTGTTTAGCTATTTGCCAACAGTCCTCATATGCGATCGCTCAACGGATTTTGGGTAATGTCCTAGAGATTGCTGCCTAAGTTTTGAATGTTTAGATACGGCAATTTTTATACAACTGCTAGTCCAGAGTGATGGCAGTTTTTTAAGTTGTGGAAATTCTTTACGTAGATAATAGCTTCTGTTTCAAAAACTTTGATTGCTCAATCGCTACAGTCAACACCAATGCAGCAAACTTTGATGTCTGTAACAGAATATTTCAAGTCTTTCAAAGAGTTGAGGGAAATGTATTGTAAAAGTCAACTATATTTCAAGCCGACTATCTTAAAGGTTCAAAGCTATTCAAGGTAGTTTATCCTAACTCAGGCGGACAGAAACCAACTCTTGTTGATGTTGATTCAAATGCCTTTCCCCCTAGACTTAGTAAACTTGCTCCACCGAACAACTGAACTGACTTCTATTTCTATCTATATTATAAGCTATTTAAACAACTATTTACTGGTTAAAAATTCACCCAATAATTATAAGTTATTCATGAGTTTTATTACCTTGTCAACGAGTATATAGTATCTATTTATTATCCCAATAATACATATTTTGAAGCAGTGCCAATTCAGTTTTAAGTTTTTTTGTAACGTTTTAAATATTCACAGTACAACCTATACAATTTATATGCCAATCAAACACTTAGTCAAACATGATTTCTAACAGCAGGATGTCATACTAAATGTTGTTAACAAAGTTAACCGATTGCACAAAACTAGTTTACATATATGGCTGATATTGTTGATACTGCCGTTAAAGCTGGTTCCTTCAGCAGTCTGGTTGCTGCAATCGAGTGCTACCAAATTAGTAGATACTCTTAAAGGCGTTTATCCATTCACAGTCTTTGCGCTAAGAAGTATTTATATCTGGCGTTTTCAAGTTAGCATCACTATTTTTGAAACACTATCAACAAATTAATCTAATTTCGTTTTGGAGATTTTGAAAAATGTCGTTTACTATCGAGTCTGCACGCTCTATTTTTCCTGACACGCAAGTTGCTGATGCAGTTCCAACTACTGTTGAATCATCCAATCAACTCAGTGCTGAAGATCAGTTAGCTTTACTTTGGTTTGCCTATACCGAGATGGGAGTTACAATCACTCCTGCTGCTATGGGGGCAGCCAATATGGTCTTCGCAGAAAAAACCCTGACTCAAATCAAGCAGATGTCTGTTGGAGAGCAAACGCAAGTTATGTGCGATCTGGTTAACCATACTGATACTCCCATCTGCCGTACATATTCATCTTTTGGCACAAATGTCAAGCTGGGCTTCTGGTATCAGTTAGGCGAATGGATGAAACAAGGAATCGTTGCTCCGATTCCAGAAGGTTATAAACTTTCTACCCAAGCATCAGATGTCCTGCAAGCTATTCGTCAACTTGAAGGGGGCCAGCAACTCACCGTCTTACAAAATATTGTCGTCAACATGGGGTATGCCCCAACGGTTAGCACTCAAAAAGTCAAAGAACCTGTGATTGCACCTAAAGATATCGCACCACGAGCTAAAGTCAGCATTGAGGGCATCGACAACTTGACAGTCCTAAGCTACATGGAGAATATGAACGCTTTTGACTTCCAGGGGGCTGTGGGTTTATTTGCTGAAGAAGGTGCTTTGCAACCCCCTTTCCAAGAACCAATTGTGGGTCATGAGTCGATCCTCGCATATATGCGTGAAGAATGCTACGGACTCAAGCTGATTCCTGAACGGGGAGTGTCTGAGCCAGCAGAAGCAGAGTTCACCCAGATTAAAGTGACGGGTAAAGTGCAAACTCCCTGGTTTGGTGACAGTGTTGGCATAAATCTAGCATGGCGGTTCTTGCTCAATCCGCAAGGCAAGATTTTCTTTTTGGCGATCGATTTGCTGGCATCTCCCCAGGAACTGCTGAACCTGGGCTTTGTTAGGTAGAAGAACTTGAGAATGATGAGTGATGAATTTTGTGTTTTAAGCTTGGGCGATCGCTCCCCCAAATAAAGTAAATTGTTTGGAAAGGGCAATGGGTTCAGAACCAGACTTTGGCAGAATTGGTTACGAGACGATGATTCTGCTACCAGAATCAGACATGATTTTACTTGCTGTACCTTTAGAATGTTTTAGTAGAACCTATACAAATTATACGCTTACTAAAACATGATTTCTAACAGTGAGGTGTCATGCTGACAAGAGTTAGCAAATACACAAAACTAGGCGAAATTAAATGGCTGATATTGTTGATACTGCTGTTAAAGCTGGTTCTTTCAGTACACTAGTTGCTGCGGTCAAGGCTGCGGGTCTGGTAGATACTCTTAAAGGAACTGGACCATTCACCCTTTTCGCACCTAACGATGAGGCGTTTGCGAAACTTCCCAAAGGTACAGTAGACGCACTGCTGAAGGACATTCCCAAGCTCAAAAAAATCCTGACCTATCACGTTGTTTCCGGCAAAGTGATGGCGGCTGATGTGGTGAAACTGAAGTCAGCTAAAACGGTTGAAGGTGAAGATGTGAAAATTGACGCTTCTGCTGGCGTAAAGGTAAATGATGCCACAGTCACAACACCGGATGTTGCTGCTGATAATGGTGTTATCCACATCATCGACACAGTGTTGATGCCTGCGTAATTTTTCCGCACAGATAGCAAATACAGCATTGCTAAATCCTTGTATGAATCCAAATGTAGAGACGCGCCTTAGCGAAGCCATGCGGGATAGCGCTATTGGCGCGTCTCTACAGGGGTTTTGAAAAAAATAAAATCATTTTCATGCATTCAATCAGCAACGCTGCAAATGCTATTTATGGGCAGCAACTATCGGTAGTTGCTGCCCTACAACTTTTTGGATGTATTTGATGTGGGGAAATTTCGATAACCAATTATCATTATTTATTTTATTTGGCAATAAACATTGCAATTTTGTAATAAAATTGTTAAGCTTAATTTATAAAACATCACAAAACCAAAAAGTAAAACTTATAAAAAGCGGTTTAGTGATTGAAGAATTTGGTAGGCTGAACAACTACGCCATCGAAATCTTTGAAAGTACGTGATGGATAGGGGAAGAATCTAGCCCCAAAAAAAAGCATACAAGCCCCTACACCCCTGTTTATTGGCTGGTTTGCAGGAAATTGAACTACCCTAAAAACTTTTGCAAAATATAAGGATAAAACCAATGAGAACTAATGTTGGCTTAATTAATCCCTCTGTGTTTAGTCCCAATAATGTTGACTTAACTAGTCCGTCTGTATTCAGTCCCGTTGTTTTCAGAGCGGGTTTCAATAACTTTGAAAAAATCAACGCAACTCAAGCCTGGTCACTGTTTTTCACTGGAGGTAGAGAAGATAAGACATTTGGACTTAGCCCTACAGTTGGTAGTTTTTTAAATCTCAGCTTGATCGCGATCCCTATTGCAGGTATTCTCTGGGCTTTCTTGTTTCAACCTTTCTAAGCGCATAGGTTTGTTTAAGTTAGGGGTAAACGCCCGTTCGCTTCTACAGCCGTCCGGGTGGGCTGCTACGCCAATAACTTAGAAATCAAAGATCACATTTAAAGTAACCTCCATTGGAGAATCATTATGTCAAAAGAAAAAAAAGGCAACAGAGAAGCCAAAAAACCCAAAAAGCAATCTGATGGTACTAAAAAGCAAAAGCAAGACCCTAACAGACATGATGGACTTGTAACACGTATAGTAAAGAGTTCAAATGAGCAACGAAACATTTAACCATAAAACATAGCTAGTACAACAACAAACCGACAGTTTTCACCCTAATTGAGTTACAGAAGGCAGCTATGGATCAGGATATCGAACTAACTTTAGAGCAAGAATTTAGTCTCAGAAACTTTACCGATCAAGTGCGGCAAATGTCCCACGAACAAGCTCAAGAGTTCTTGATCTTGCAGCATAAGCACATGATGATTCGAGAAATAATGTATCAGGAGATTCTGAAACAAGAGTGGAAATTAGATCTGGATTTCGCCTCTGTGTAAAACCACCGAAGCAATCTTGACTTTCCACAACTGAGTAATTCCTTACAATCACAAAACTTGGAGTATTAACCATGTCAGCTAACACAAACATCACCTCTTCAATGAAAAATAAGCGCAATGCTTGGATTTGGGGATTTACACCTCAAGCTGAACTCTGGAACGGTCGTTTAGCGATGATTGGCTTCATATCCGCCGTCCTGATAGAAGTATTTTCTGGTCAAGGCTTGCTTCACTTCTGGAGTATTTTGTAGGTTAGCAGTTGTCCTACTGTGACGTTGACCCCGCTCCTTTGCCGTTGGCTAGGTCAGCTTCACTTACCAAATAGGCTTTTTAGCGGTAGAAAGGAGCAAATATTCTCCGAGATTGACCAAAACATCTGCAACACTGCCTTTTACCGGAGGTTAAAGCCACATCACGAATTTACGCTCGAAATGAATATCTAAATCCTAGCAGTGGAGATGGACTTTTATGCCTAAAGTAACCGCTCAAGGAAAAACCTTTGAATGCCCTCAAGGGGCTAATTTACGTCAGGTGCTGCTCCAGAATGGGATAGAACTCTACAACGGGGCTACTTCAACGCTCAACTGCCACGGACTCGGCACTTGTGGCACTTGTGCAGTCCAGGTGGAAGGGGCTGTTTCGGAACCGGAATGGCGCGAACGCACTCGGCGATCGCTGCCTCCCCATTCTCTCGCCCAGAACCGCCGACTAGCTTGCCAAACTCAGGTTTTAGGGGATGTCAAAGTGACAAAATTTGATGGCGCTTGGGGTCAAGGAAATCAAACCGTCTGGACACCGAAGGGTTAGTTCAGTTCGTCCAAATCTGAAGATAGATACGCGGATTGACAGCTAAATATGTTTTGCTGTTTTCCACACGTATAAATAAAACTTTTTAAATGATAAGTGATAGTGATGCCCATTAAAGAACAACCAACTCCCACTCCTTCTCGCCTGATTGGTAACATTTTTCTGGCGCTGCTAGCTTTGTTCCTGATCACAAATTTTATATTACCTTTTATCTTAGGTTCTCAGATTCCCGGTGTTCCCTATCAAAGAAGTCCGGGAGCGTGAGAACCCCTATCTTTTAAGGAGGGGATGAA
>NZ_JCACKS010000139.1:0-5417 GCF_059505505.1 Pelatocladus sp.
TTTCATCCCCTCCTTGAAAGGCAGGGGTTCTCACGCTCCCGCTATGTTTCGATAGATTTATTGAAGGCTGCCTATCATTTGGGTAATCGTCATGTTGCAGTGGAAATTACACCCACTTATTTACGCTTATCTCCTGATCCTGTTTTACAAACAATGCTCGAACAACTAGGAGTAGAAATCAAGGAAGAAATCTCACCCTTTCAACCAGAAGCAGGTGCATATGGACACAATCACTCTTAGTGATCCTAATCTATTGTGTTTGTTGCAACTGGCTAGTCCGAGTTTACCTGTAGGCGGATATAGTTATTCTGAAGGTTTAGAAACTTTAGTTGAAGATGGCGCGATCGCTCATCCGGAAGATCTCAAGCATTGGATAGAAATGGAATTGCGTTACGGGGCGATTCGTATCGAAGCAGCCGTGATGCTCCGAGGCTATAATTCAATACAGACCAGAGATTTGGATAGTTTATCTAGTTGGAATACTTGGTTATCGGCGGTGAGGGAAACCGAAGAATTACGCGCTTCTAGTTTGGGAATGGGGCGATCGCTCATGCGTTTGCTAGTCGAATTACAACCACAAATTCAAGCGATCGCCGATGTTGTCGGTAATTCTTGTAATTATGCGATCGCTTTTAGTATTGCTGCTGCCCATTGGCAAATAAATATACAAGCAGCCTTACTAGGATATCTATATTCCTGGGCAAATAATTTGATTACCGCCGCAGTCAAACTTGTTCCTCTTGGTCAAACTTCCGGGCAAAAATTATTACTAGAACTACAGTCTTTACTTAGTCACGCCACAGCACAAATTCTAAATTTAAAAGATGATCAACTCAGTTGCTGTACTTGGGGATTATCTTTGGCGAGTATGAGACACGAAACGCTGTATACAAGATTGTTTAGGAGCTAGTCAATAGACCTCTTGCAAAATTATTTTGTGGTATGATTAAGAGTTTTCTTCAAAATGCACATCAAAATCTATACAGAGAACTTTTATTACTTTATTGGTATTTCTGATTGAAATGGAACGCAAATTTTAAAAACTTTCTATCATACCATGAATTATTTTTGCAAGAGGTCTAATATGCAAATTAATGATTGATGTATTGTTGTTGTCTATTTAACTCAGTTTTCGGAAAATTAGTTCTTGATAGACAGATGAATCATTACCTGTAAGATTGAGTTAATAGCTGTATTAAAACTAAAAACTAGTTTTACATCAATCCAGTTTTAGTATAAAGATAAACAAAGATTTTCCAGATAAATTTAAGTATTTCTTTACGAAAACCAAATAAATGATTAAGGATATGGATTTGCTTGTTCTTGGCGATCGCATGACTCTAGTACAATAAGGCAAAAGTAAAAAGGCAAAAGTAAAAAGAAAAAATGCTTAGTTTATAAGCTTTTCGACTATTTTAAATGGTTGCTTTATTTACGCCGTGCTGTACTAGTGTCAAAGATTTTGTGGGTTTAAAGATTGAGGGGATTTTTAGCTCAAATTTCGCAGGTGCCATCGCAAATGTAGCTAGCACTGAGAGTATATTACTAATAATAGTAACTTAATCAAGCTTAAAAAAGTTTACACACTTCTGTGGAATCTGATCCTGAAATTAATCGAGTACGTGGTAAGTTTCTTAATGAAGAAATTAATTTCATGTGAAAATAAAGCGATAAATTTTTGGAGAGGATATGGAAAATAGAGTACAAGAAACCAGGAATTCACGGTACAAATATGTGCTTTTTTAGGCAACACAATGCGGTCTCTTAATATTTTCGCTAGAGGTAGAGCAAATTCTTTTACCTAGTAAGTTGTCAAAATAATCACTTTGATAATATTTATGCATTTTTTTAAAGCAATTTTAGTCGGTAAAGTTTACCAAAATTAAAATACTGTAAACTACAGCTTCATCTCAGTAAATGCCTCTTGAATTCAAATATTTTCAACTTGGCAAATAAAAATTAAGAAATGAAAGCTAAACTAGTTAATCAATATCTACACACATTTTCTCCTTGGGTTGTACCCATTATCTTAATAGTGACTTGGCAATTACTTGTGCAATTTGGTTGGATTCCGACAAGAATTTTGCCTGCTCCAATTGATGTTATTCGGGCTGGAATTCGTATGACTAGCACAGGAGAATTACCCTACCATCTTGGCGTTAGTGCGCGACGGGCATTTATTGGCTTTTCTATAGGCGGTAGTATCGCTTTCATTTTAGGATTAATAAATGGCGCTATTCCTTTAGCTCAAAAGCTGTTAGATACATCTATTCAAATGTTACGTAATATTCCTAATCTAGCCTTGATCCCCTTAGTTATAGTATGGTTTGGAATTGGGGAAGAAGCTAAAATATTTTTGGTTTCTTTAGGTGTATTATTTCCCATCTACATAAATACTTTTCATGGCATTCGTACCGTTGATCCAGGATTAATAGAAATGGGGAAAGTGTATGGACTTAACACTTGGTCTTTGTTTTGGCAAATCATTCTTCCTGGTGCTATGCCTTCTATTTTGATTGGTGTGCGTTATGCATTAGGAGTAATGTGGCTAATTCTCATAGCTGCTGAATCGATTACCTTTGATTCTGGTATTGGTTATATGGCAATGAATGCTCGTGAATTCATGCAAACTGATGTGGTAGTTTTGAGTATTTTGCTATACGCACTGTTGGGTAAATTAGCAGATGTATCTGCAAGATTCTTAGAAAAGAAACTGCTGTCTTGGCATCCTGGATATCAGCAAATCTAAGCTAAAGTCTTGAGGAGATTTGATTGACTGTGAATAAACTAAAAAGTATAGGAGTAGACCTGAAGATATTAGGTCTGAATAAAAGCTTTGGAAATATTGACGTATTGCGGAAATTGAATATAGAAATAGCTAGGGGCGAATTTGTGGCAATTGTCGGACGCAGTGGCTGTGGTAAAAGTACATTGTTGCGGCTAGTAGCAGGATTGGAACGTCCATGTACTGGAAGTATATTGCTAGATGAAAAGCCTCTGTATAAGCTCAATCCAGAAATACGGATGATGTTTCAGGATGCTCGTCTTTTGATGTGGAAACGAGTTTTAGAAAATGTAGGCTTGGGATTGAAGCAAAACTGGCGACAAAAGGCCCATTGGGCTTTAGAACAAGTAGGGCTGGCTGAACGTGCTTTTGATTGGCCCAGAGTACTTTCTGGAGGACAATGTCAACGAGTTGCACTAGCTAGAGCATTGGTGAGTGAACCACGTCTACTTTTATTAGATGAGCCTTTGGGTGCTTTGGATGCTTTAACTCGAATCGAAATGCAACAACTGATTGAAAAGATTTGGCAACAAGAAGGATTTACCGCTTTATTGATTACTCATGATGTGGAAGAAGCTGTCACTTTGGCAGATAGAGTCATTTTGATTGAAGAAGGTAAAGTGGCGATGGATTGGGCGATCGCTCTGAATCGTCCCCGTCAGCGTGGAAATCCTGCTTTTGCAACCCTCGTCGAGCAAATATTGCAGCGAGTTTTGAATACAAAAGCCGATTCTCAACAGTCGAAACCACAAGATTATGTTTGGGCAAATCAGCGATCGCCAACACATACTATTGAAAAATTAAATCAATACAAATTGATCAGCGATCGCCATGAGTAATTAAAAACGAATTGTTCCTTAAGTACACATCACCGCAATTTTGTTATGGAGTTCAAACATGAATATTTTCATTGTGTTGAAGCGGTTATCTTTTTTGAAAAATTTCTTTCAGCAATTTTTTAGAATCAAAATTTTTACACTGCTATTTACTGTTGGCTTGTGCGTAAGTTTAGGATTTTCTGGTTGCACTTCCAACCCTCAAAATTCTTCTGCCAATTCTGCAAATAATCCTACACAATCCACAGCTAAGGTCGTGCGTATTGGCTATGTCAAAAGTGGAACTCTTGCTTTAGTGAGACAACAAGGTACTTTAGAAAAACGCCTATCCCCAAATGGAATCACTATCAAGTGGGCAGAATTTCCTCACCCTCTTCCTTCTTTTCAAGCCATGAATGCAGGTAGTATCGACTTCAATCATGCATCCGATGGACCACCTATATTTGCTCAATCAAGTGGTGTACCATTCGTGTATATTGCCAGTACTCCGCCGAGTCCTGAAAGTCTCGCGATTTTAGTTCATCAAGATTCTCCAATTAAGACCGTTGCTGATCTCAAAGGTAAAAAAGTTGCCTTTAATAAAGGTTCGACTGGTAGTTTTCTAGTGCTGCGAGCCTTAGAACAACAAGGCTTGCAACTCTCTGATATTCAGCCAACTTACCTTAACACTGTTGATGCCCGTGCAGCTTTTGAAGGAAGAAATGTTGATGCTTGGGCAATTCAAGACCCATTTTTCGCTGCTGTTCAAAACGAGGGAGGAGCGCGGATATTGAAAGATGGTAAAGGTTTGGTAACAGCACGGGAATATTATTTTGCATCACGAAACTTTGCTAACACCAATCCACAGATAATCCAAGAAATTATCGACGAAATTGAAAAGACGGGAAATTGGGCAAAGGATCATCCTCATCAAGTTGCTGAATTACTTGCACCCAAAATGGGAGTTGATGTTAGCACATTAGAGCTTTCAGAAAAAAGGCGAAAACGCTACGGTCTAAAACCGATTAATAATGAAGTTATTTCCGAGCAACAAAAGCTTGCTGATAACTTATTGCGTCTGAAGCTAATCACCAAGCCTGTGAAAGTAGCAGATGCTGTTTGGCAACCTAAAAACTGAAACTATTAAGTAAGTAGGCACAAAAATTGTTTCATCTATAAGTAACATTAAAGCATTTGCAATAAATGCTTTAATGTTACTTATAAAATTGTCTGTTATATAGAAAACGTTAAAGCATTTGTAAAAAACGTTTGAATGTTTATTATGATCATTCTCTGAACTATAGAAAACATTAAAGCATTTGTAAAAAACGTTTGAATGTTTATTATGATCACTTGCTAATTCATAATAAACCTTAAAGTTTTTATTGTAAATACTTTAATTTTTATTATAAATGAACCAATATTTACACAAACGTAAAAGCGATCGCAAATAACAATTAAATTTATCGCGTTTACAAACCAATTTGTGGTCATCCTCTAAATATCAAGCGCATCTGTACCGCCTCGGAATAAATTCCGAGTACAGATGCGCAAGTCCTCTTCAGAGGACTCAAAAAAAAGTTTGTTCCAGTCCACTTGAGTGGACTTTCGCTATGAGCCTGGAACTTTAGTTCTAGGCGGGATACAGTTTCAACATGAAAAATTTTGACTTGTGTGTACACCGTAGCCACAGGCGCTTAGGGGAGGTTTTGGCGTTAGACAAAACCGGGGTGGGGTTCAAAGGGAATTATAAGTAATCAAGGGTAAACTACCCACACTGATTCGGAGTACCGAATACAGTGTGGGCTTTCAGTAGC
>NZ_JCACKS010000140.1:0-5370 GCF_059505505.1 Pelatocladus sp.
GATGCACAGCTTTATCTTAATAAATGTACTTCATTAGACCGGTAAACGCTATAATATAACGTCACTTGCTTTTTCACTAATCATGTATATTGGTGTGACGATAAAGTAGCCGGGAACACGTGGGAAGACCGAAGCATCTACGACACGCAGATTTTGCGTACCGTGAACGCGAAATTTACTATCAACTACAGCCATTGGGTCATTCTTTGGCCCCATCTTGTTACTGCATGAAGCGTGATGACCCCACGCCTCAGCCTCCACAAATTTGATAATCTCTTCGCGTGATTGAACTTTTGGGCCGGGAACCACCTCTTTGGAGATATCCGCGATATGGGCGTTCATGCGACGTACAAATTCAACACCATTAACAACCGATTCCAAATCCTCGCCTTTGATATCGTCGCCTTCAGTAAAATAATGGAAGTTGATTTCGGGAGTATCGCGTGGGTCTGCTGAACGCAATTTCACGCTTCCGGCGCGATTACGCGTGTGCGCTTTCAGAACAGTCCAGCTAAATTGGTTTTTCATTTGTGAAAGGGGCACAGACCAACCAGGATAATAGCCTTGGTATGGTACGGGTAAGCCAAAGATAAAGAGGTCGGGAACTCTTCGCGCTGGATCGGACTTGCGGATATGACCTCCGAAGGTGGCGTTATTCGTATAAATCCCCTGACCCTTCTCCAACTCAGCCAAGCAAGGATCTGACGGTTTTCCGGGGGTGCAGTTCTGAGCAAGCGTGAAATCAGAATTCATCTGCGTTATTACACCGATTTCGTAGCGGTCTTGCAGGTTCTCGCCAACTCCTGGAAGGTCAACGATTGGCTTAATGCCATGTTTTTGCAGTTCATCTGCTGGGCCAATGCCGGAGAGCTTTAGAATCTGCGGGCTATTAAAGGCACCTGCCGCCAAAATTACTTCCCGAGAAGCATACATTATCTTCCTTCGTCCGGGTTCCGGTCCATCGGGCGGAGCTTGCGGATCGGCACGATAAAGATGAGCGCCCTCAAGGTACTCAACACCAATTGCTTGGCGATCGCGGAAAACCACGCGAGTTACTAAGGTGTTGGTTTTAACAATCAGGTTGTTTGGGAGTGCGGCAGCAGTCTCTCTAATCAGATCGCGCGGCCCGCGCCGCCGACCATTGCGAGTAGCTTGGGGGATGTTGTAGAACCCTTCGGTATCCTTTAACTTAACTGCCAAAGAATTTGGATCGAGTTTCTTGCGTAAAAATGCGTCAACTAAGCTTTTAGAACCTACCTCACGCTCAACCGAGAGCAAAATCTGCTGCATATTACTGTCCTTATGGAACAGCGTGGGATCGGTAATCTCGGTTGTCAGCCAGCCATCGAATCCATGACCTGTTGGGTTTGCCTTGCCTTTGCTGGTTGGTCGCTCAACATAGCGGCACTGCTCAAGTCGCTCAAAGTACTTTCGCATATTCTCGGAGCGCCAACTGCGATCGCCAGTAATATCTGCGATCGCATCCCAGTCACTATTATTGGGATAAATCGTAATCATCAGATTATGCACAGTACATCCGCCAAGGGTACCAGCTCGTGGATACAACACACCGCCTCGGTCAGGGACGTACTTACTATTACGTTTTTGACGCGCCTCATCTGTGTATTGCCGGACAAAATAGTCCCATCTCACTCTTGGATCTTCGCCAACAAGCGGGCTGAATAATGGCACAGAGATGAGATCGTCGCCGTCGTCACCGCCTGCCTCTATCAGAACTACCTTATGCCCTGCCTTTGCCAGATTGACGGCCAGAGGGCCGCCGCCAGCACCAGAACCAACTATTATGTATTCGACAGGCGCTGCCGGATTAATAGGAATAGCTTTCCTCTGATAGGCTAATGAAGCTACCAAACTAGTAGAGAATAGAGCAGCATTTTGAATAAAGCGACGACGGTTATAAAACTGATTGAACATACATTTTTCCTTATCCTAGTACCTTGTATTAGCTTTTATTCATACTTGTCATCAAAAGAGTGCAGATCGCTTTTTATCGTTCGATCAAAGCCCACGGAGCATTAGAAAGTGGACGTGAATTTAATTGATTTATTTCTAGTTGGAACTGTGCGATCGCAACGTTGGGATCTTCGCTTCTGGTGATTGCACTTCCGACAGCGATGGCGAAAATCTGCTCAACATACGGTTTCAAGTCTTTTAAATTGCTGGGCTTAAGTCCTCCCATAGCGATGACTTGAGTAGAGGTATTTTTCAGTTGTTGACAAACTTTTTTAATCAGTACATTTGGGTTCTTTCCAAACGCTTGTTCGCTCCAACCCGTATGACAAGTGACTAAGCTCGCTCCCATATCTGCTAACTCCTGGGATCTTTTAACTTTCCAGTCGTCATCTAAGCAAGCCATCAGATCGAAGCAAACTTTCTTGCGATCAATATTTGCACCATTAATCGCTTCTTGAATCGCTTCATTTGGAGCCGTTGCCATTACCGTTACTAAATCGGTTCCAGCCGCATAGTAAAATTGAGCTTCTGCAATGTAAGGAACGTCATAGCCTTTAAAGTCAACTACGAGCATTTGATTATTGTTCAATCGCTTTCGGAATTCAGAGACGATACTCACTCCCTCTAGAGCCGCTTGAAGCAGTGTAGGTCTACCAATTTCATGAATAATATCGTTATCTGGATGTTTTTCTAGAATTGTATCCAACATCACTAGGCACTCTGATGTAGAGGTGTAATCGTAAGCGATCCAAAGATAGGGTTTCATATTGGTGATTGGTGATTAATGATTGGTGATTGGTGATTAGTAATCGGTATTACCCATGACCAATTACCCAAGGCTTTACTCTAAATTGGCGTGCAAAGCGAAGAGTAACTGAGCATTTTTATTGAGCATTTGTGACAGAACATAAAACAAAGTATCAAAGAATAGTAAGGTTGATTGCTCAAACAAAGAACCTGCAAATTGTTGCGATTGGAAATTCTCAAAATCATGCTTTGTTGCCGCCGCTAGTTCAATCGTAAGATCGACAAGTTGACCCAACGAAGATTGCTTGTCGGCTGTCACTCCTACAAGGTATGCTCCTATTGTCTTTGCTTTGGTAGCGATCGCACACACAGTTTCAGTACTGCCCGATCCCGAGCAAGCGATGAATAAATCGGTGGAGCGAATTGATGGTGTCGTCGTTTCACCCACGACGTAAACCTGGCAGCCCAAATGCATTAGTCGCATTGCTGCCATCCGGATTGCCAAGCCACTGCGACCTTCACCAATTACAAAGATTCGCTCGACATCCATAATTTTTTGTGCCAGTTGCTCGACTGCTGGATAAGCGATAGCTTGCAGCACGCGTTGATTTTCCGCCAAAACTAATCCAATAGCTTGAGTAAAAATTGGCTGCATTGGATTCTCCTTGTCCTATCTGTTTGGAGTGTACTGAGTTCCAATGCTCAACTTCTTTCAGATTCTTATAACAGTTTGTCAGATTCTTATGGTGTTTGTTAGCGAACTTGCTTTGGTGTCATCCCGGTGAGGCGTTTAAACTGTTGGGTCAGATGGCTTTGACTGGAGAAACCCACTTGTAAGGCGATGTCCGCGATCGCAATGCTTCAGGCTCTGTTGAGTTAGGGTTCACGCCATCGGTAATCCACTGGCACCCAGGCATAGCCTCGCTCTGCTGCACGGAGATGCCCAACACCTGGAAAGGGTAAATGCGCGCCTGCTACCAGGAGCCGTGATGCTTCTGCTCTGGCAAACTGTTTTTTGCGTTGTGCAGCAGCAGCATCTTTATCGACATCATAAGCAACTGTGATTTCTGGTTTTGGGAATTGCACTGAAGCAAAGTGAACAATATCGCCCCAAAACTCGATGCTCTCACCCCGGCTTTCTGCTACGTAGCAGCTATGACCGGGAGTGTGTCCGGGTGTGGGATGCGCGGTGATTCCCGGTAGAATGGCTGTCTTGCCAGAAAACGATTTCAGCTTGCCTGCATCTAAATAAGGTTTGACGGTTTTCACGGCTTCATCAAAATATTTTTCAGCGACGTTTGATCGCTTTGCATTAGTACGATCGAGCCAGAAATCAACATCAGGTTTGCCAACATAGATCGTGGCGGTGGGAAATATCAGTTTACCCCCTTCGACCAGACCACCGCTATGATCGGTATGAATATGGGTCAGGAGGATTGCATCAATCTCGCTAGGGGCGTAGCCTGCTGCCTTCAGCGATGTCTGAAGCTTGCCGCCTAACTTTGGGCCAAAGAAGTTCCCTGCTCCCGTATCTACTAGCACTTGTTTATCTCCAGTGTCGATTAGGAAAGCATTAATCGATACCTCGACAGGATTGGTCAGAAAGCTTTTCTGGAGAAGGCGATCGCTTTCTGTTGGGTTCGTATTAGACAGAAGTGTATGGAGATCCTGGGGTAATGTACCGTCGCTCAGTGCTGTAATTGTGAAATCCCCTAACTTGAATGGATAGACACCTGGCACTTGAGCCTTTGCACTTTTGGCTGGTGCGATCGCTGGAAAGATACAAGAGGTCGCAATCATCAGCACTGCGGTTGCAACAGCTATCATCAGTCTAGAAAGCATATTAGAACCCTTTCAGTGGTAATTAAAGCTGAATCGAGGCTGATTAAATGCCTCTAATTTCATCTACTCAAAGTGTATAAAGTTTGAATACTTGGCTTCTTTCAGATTCTTACGACAGTTTGTCAGATTCTTATGGTGTTAGCGAATCTGCTTTGGTGTCATTCCGGTGAAGCGCTTAAACTGCTGGGTCAGATGGCTTTGACTAGAGAAGCCGACTTGTAAGGCGATGTCTGCGATCGCTAAATCCGTTTTCGATAACATCAATTTCGCCTGTTCCACTCGCTGTTGAATTACATACTGATGCGGCGAAATTCCTATCGCCTGTTTGAATAAACTCGCAAAGTAAGTCGGGCTGATGTTGATGATCTCTGCAATTTCGGACAGTGACAAATCTCGATCGAGGTGAGTATGAATATAGTCGAGTACTTGTTGCAATTGGGTGTGCGTTAAGCCTCTGGTCTTGAATTCAATTGTTGGCATTGTAATTGTTATCATGGTTCAAAAATTAGCAATTTTGTTCAACAAAACAGGCAAAAGCTAGCCATTGAAATTAGATAGCTTACTAGCACTAACAAACAAGTCATACCAATTCAAAATGACGCTCGCGGACTCGCTACCGCTGCGCTAACAAAATTCAAAATTAAGAAAGTTAGAATTAGTAACGCTTTCAGGGTTTATATCTGTCTCATTTTTTTAGTGAATTGGTATCAGATATGAATTGGGAGCAGGAATCGGGAACTTAATGACTTGCACTATAGCGTTTCTTAATCTAGTGAAGTACAGTAACAACAATGGGTAAACCAATTA
>NZ_JCACKS010000141.1:0-5283 GCF_059505505.1 Pelatocladus sp.
AATTGGTCGAAAGGCTACCTCTACATACTGCCCACCTTGTTTGTTTAGATACTGACAATCAAGAGTTTGTCCAAGGCAGTGAAATTCCCAATCCCTGTGAGGTAAAGCAATCAAATCTAGCTTACGTACTTTATACCTCTGGCTCTACAGGTAGACCAAAGGCAGTAGCCATAGAGCATCACAGTCCAGTTGCTTTAGTGAGTTGGGCGCAAAAGGTTTTTACACCCTTAGAGCTTGCTGGTGTCTTAGCTTCTACTTCTATCTGTTTTGACCTCTCAGTTTTTGAGTTATTTGTGACTCTGAGCTTGGGAGGAAAAATCATTTTAGCTCAAAATGCTTTGCATTTATCCACGATGACTGTTGCCAATCAAGTTACTCTGATTAATACAGTTCCTTCTGCGATCGCACAGTTAATTCGAGAAAATAGTCTACCACAGCAGGTATGTACTGTTAATTTAGCTGGTGAACCTCTGCAAAATCAACTTGTACAACAAATCTATCAGCACAGTCAAGTTGAGCGTGTATTCAATCTCTATGGTCCCTCAGAAGATACCACTTACTCTACATTTAGCTTGATAGAAAAAGGGACAAGTTCCTCACCAACCATTGGTAGAGCGATCGCCAACACACAAATTTACATCCTAGATTCGCATTTACAACCAGTACCGATTGGTGTACCAGGAGAGTTGCACATCGGTGGTGCTGGGTTGGCACGCGGCTATCTTAACCGAAGCGAGTTAACACAACAGAAATTTATCCCCAACCCCTTCGGTGGAAGCAGGGGAGCAGAACGCCTCTACAAAACAGGGGACTTAGCATGTTATTTACCTGACGGTAATATTGAATACTTAGGACGCATTGACAATCAGATAAAAATACGCGGCTTCCGTATCGAGCTGGGAGAAATTGAAGCAGTACTGAGCCAACATAGCGATGTGCAGGCATGTTGTGTCATCGCCCACGAAGATACCCCAGGTGATACTTGTACTGAGCCAAATCGAAGTAAACGCCTAGTCGCCTATGTGGTAACACATCAACAGCATCTACCCACAGTCAGCCAGTTGTGTCAGTTCCTTTCCAATCAACTGCCACAGTACATGGTACCACAGACTTTTGTCATGCTGGAAACCCTACCACTTACTCCCAACGGCAAGGTAAACCGCCGCGCATTGCCAGCACCAGAATCACGCGAGGGACTAGAAGTCAGTTTTGTAGCTCCACGCAATCGGATTGAAGAAATACTTGCAACCATTTGGTCTCAAGTTCTCAGAGTAGAGCAAGTCGGGATTCACGATAGCTTCTTTGAACTTGGTGGCGATTCAATTCTGAGCATTCAAATTATCAACAGAGCAATGCAAGCTGGACTGCAACTGACTCTCAAGCAATTAGTTGCACATAAAACAATCGCCCAATTAGCCGCAGTTGCAGGCACAACTAAAGCGCTTGAGATAGAACAAGGATTAGTCACAGGTACATTGCCCTTAACACCAATTCAACAGTGGTTTTTTGAGCAGAAATTATCACAACCGCACCATTTTAATCAATCATTTCTGCTCTCAGTACCATCTAACCTTAAGCCAGAACTCTTAGAGCAAGTATGGCAGGAATTGCTTAGACATCATGATGCTCTACGCTTACGCTTTACACACTCACAATCAAGTTGGCAGCAAACTTACTCTGCTCCGACTGATAGTGTTGCTTTTTCTTTTGTAGACTTATCGACACTCTCAGATAGTAAGCAACAAGAAGCGATCGCAGCCACAGCCATTTCTCTACAGACGAGTTTGAATCTGTCAGAGAATCTGGTGCAAGTAGCCTTTTTCGGACTAGGTATTGACAAAAGAGCGCGATTACTCATCATCATTCATCACTTGGTAGTTGATGGTGTTTCTTGGCGGATTTTGTTAGAAGATTTGCAAACAGCTTACCAGCAACTCAGCCAAAGCAAAGCCATTCAACTTCCTGCCAAAACTACCTCTTTCAAAGATTGGGCGCAACATTTAATAGAATATGCTCAATCAGATGTCTTAAAATCCGAATTAGCTTACTGGTTAAGTGCATCTAGTGCTTCAGTTTCCCCCATCCCCATAGACTATACAGGAGGAGCGAACACAGTAGCATCTGTTAGCACAGTATCAGTGTCGTTAAATGAAACCCAAACCCAAGCACTGTTAAAAGATGTCCCGAAAGCTTATAAAACTGAGATTAACGATGTCTTGTTGACTGCCTTAGTACTGGTTTTGAGCAGATGGACTAACTCTGAATCAGTGTTGTTTAACTTAGAAGGTCATGGACGGGAAGATATTATCGATGGTGTAGATTTATCACACACCGTCGGTTGGTTTACGACCATTTTCCCAGTGATTTTAAAAGTTGAAGCAATAGATCAAGATAATATCGGCAATCATTTGAAATCTGTCAAAGAACAATTACGCACAATTCCTAACAAAGGGATTGGCTACGGCTTACTGCGCTACCTGAATCAGGAGCCAGAAATTGCCACCCAACTACAGACATTAAAACAAGGGGAGATTAGCTTCAATTATTTGGGTCAATTTACTCAAGTTCTGAATCAATCTTCTATGATGCAATTGGCTAGTGAGTCTAGTGGACAAAGCCACAGCTTGCATAATAAACGCGCTTATCTGCTAGATATTAGCGCTATTATTACAAACGAACGACTGCACATAGATTGGATATACAGCACCAATATCCATCAGCACGAAACTATTGAGAATATTGCCCAAGAATTTATTCAAACCTTACAGAAACTCATTGCTCATTGTTCAACTCCTGAAAATGAGGGTTATACTCCCACAGATTTCCCCTTATTAAAACTTAACCAATTAGAACTAGATCAAATATTAGCAAATCTATGAAATCAGAATTTAGCAAAACTAATAAGCAAAATATTGAAGATATTTATCCTTTATCTCCCATGCAGCAGGGGATGCTGTTTGAAAGTTTATATGCTCCCGACTCAGGCGTATATTTTGAGCAGATCATTTGCACTTTGAGGGGATATTTAAATGTGCCAACCTTCGAGCAAGCTTGGCAGCAAGTGGTAGCTCGACATTCCATCTTCCGAACTGCTTTCATTTGGGAGTCTTTAAGCCAATCTGTGCAAGTAGTGTATCGGCATGTAAACGTTACTGTCGAAACCTATGATTGGCAAAAGTTATCTGCACAAGAGCAACAACAGCAATTAGAGGTTTTTCTAGATTCGGAACGGCAAAATGCTCTGCAACTATCTCAAGCTCCATTGATGCGTCTATATCTCATCCAATTGGACAGGAATAGTTATCAATTTGTTTGGAGTTTTCATCATTTATTGCTCGACGGTTGGTCGATACCTTTGGTTTTAAAAGACCTCTGGAACTTTTATCAAGAAATTTCTCAGGGGAAAACTTTACACTATCAACCAACTTTCAGCTATCGCAACTATATTGCTTGGCTACAGCAACAAGATCAAAAGCTAGCTGAAGAATTCTGGAGACAAAAACTTCAAGATTTTACCGTTCCCACTCCTTTGATGGTGGATAAACTCCTACCAAACCGGAAAAATGGCAACGTCAGCTATGGTGAACAACAAATTCAGTTAACGGTGTCAGCAACAGCCGCACTTCAGTCTTTTGTACGACATCATGAATTGATGCTCAATAATCTGGTGCAGGCAAGTTGGGCATTATTGCTGTCTCGCTATAGCCAAGAAACAGATGTAGTTTTTGGTGCTACGGTATCTGGTCGTCCGCCATCTCTTGTCGGCATAGAATCAATGGTGGGATTATTTATCAACACATTACCAGTGCGAGTACAAGTTTCAGCAGAGACTAAAGTGCTGGGTTTGTTGAAAGATTTACAGATGCAACAAATTGAGTCTGAGCAATTTTCATATAGCTCACTTGTAGAGATTCAGGGCTGTAGTGATGTACCCAGGGGAACGCCTTTGTTCGAGAGCATTGTCGTATTCGAGAATCATCCAGTGGATGCTGCCATAACACAAGGTAATGACAGTTTTTCCCTATCGAATCTGAGAGCCATTGAACGCACAAATTATCCTCTGACAGTTGTAGCTGCGCCTGGTAAGCAATTGTTGGTGAAGATTAGTTACGATGCAAGCCGATTTGATGATGCGACCATTACTCGCATGTTGGATCATTTTGTGACACTGCTAGAAGCAATTGTGGCAAATCCCCAAGCGCGAATTGGAGAATTACCCCTGCTTAGAGAAGTTGAGCGTCAGCAATTGTTAGTAGAGTGGAACTCGACTCAGACAGACTATCCTCAAGATAAATGTATCCATCAGTTGTTTGAACAACAGGTAGCGCGTACCCCAGATGCAGTTGCTGTAGTCTTTGACAATCAACAACTGACTTATAGCGAATTAAACTGTCGTGCGAACCAATTGGCGCATCACCTGAAGTCTTTGGGAGTGGATGCAGATGTTCTGGTTGGATTGTGTATAGAGCGATCGCCGTTGATGATAGTAGGAATGTTGGGAATTCTCAAAGCGGGTGGAGCTTATGTGCCACTTGACCCAGAGTATCCCCAAGCTCGTTTGAGCTTCATGTTAGAAGATGCTCAAGTTAGAGTTTTGCTGACCCAACACTCACTCCTGGACAGACTGCCTGAACATACTGCACAGCATGTTTGTTTGGATACAGACGCTCACTTGATTGAGAAATTCACTCAGGACAATGCGATCGCATTTGTTCAAGCTAATAACTTGGCATATGTAATGTACACTTCTGGTTCTACAGGTCAGCCCAAAGGAGTTGAAGTTGTTCACCGTAGCGTTAATCGTCTTTTGTTTGGCGTCAATTACGTTGAGCTTGATGCAACACAGAGATTTCTTCAGCTAGCTCCAATTTCTTTTGATGCTTCCACCTTTGAAATTTGGGGAGCTTTGTTGCATGGTGCAAAATGTGTCCTGTTCCCAGGAAGTATTCCCACATCTCAAAATCTCGGCAATGAAATCAAAAAACATGGCATTACTGTTTTATGGCTGACAGCTGCTTTGTTTAACTCAATAATTGATGATGACGAGCAAGCTTTGTCAGGAATTAAACAGTTACTAATTGGTGGGGAAGCACTTTCAGTTGTTCACGTTCAAAAAGCTTTGGCAGCACTGCCATTGACGCAAATCATTAATGGATATGGTCCGACAGAAAGCACGACTTTTAGTTGTTGTTATCCTATCCCTAGACAGATTGAAGCAACTATAGAGTCAATCCCCATTGGTCGTGCAATTGCCAACACACAAGTATATATCCTAGACTCGCA
>NZ_JCACKS010000142.1:0-5108 GCF_059505505.1 Pelatocladus sp.
AACAGTGTAAAAAGCCTCTTCTATTCTCCATCTTCGTCGGTATAAATCAGCTACAACGTAAGGAGGTAATATTTGTGGGTCGAGGACAGAAGTAACATAAGAATAGCTAGTTTTACCAACCTTAATTTCGATTAAGCGTAAAGTGAGTACTGGTGTGCCACGACGAACAGTGCCAAGTTGGATCAATCGGTCTTTAACTGAATGGCCATAGCTAAAAATCTTTAAGTGCTTAATAGATGCTTTGGCTTTTAAACGAGTAATAAAATGAACTTCTTGGTTAATAATTTGTTGTAAAAAGTGGAAATGATAAAAACCTCTATCAAGTAAAATCAGAGTTTTAGGAGGCAGTAAATTTAATAATGCCGCTTCAAAATTAGTGTCCGATGCTGCTGGATTAGTGTGAAACCAAACTTCGATAGGTAAACGAGTAACCAAATCAATAACTGTACAAATTTTCCCGGCTAACTGTCCTGTTTTCAGGTCTTCCAGGCTTTTTAGCTTCCGAAATAACGCTTCTAGGGTTGACCCATCAGCAATCCAAATTTGTTCAAAATTACCGAGTGCAAATTTAACACTATCTGGCAATGGTCGTCGGAGTCTTTGTTGCCAATTAAATTGTAACTTAGGTAGTAAATCTTTAAATACACGCTCAAATAATTCATTAGGAAAAACTAAAAATCTTTCTGATAGGGACTGTTGAGCAACTTTAATAGGTGTACACCATAATAAACCTTCTCTTGCCAAAAGACGATTTAACTCTTGAACACCAGGTACTTGCCTCCATAATAGCGTTAAGGGATCTCCAATAAATAAATCAGCCCAGCCCTCGCAAAAACGCCTTAAAGCGTTTTTGCTCCCCCTTGAAAAATATATAAATCCCAGGAAATAGATTAATAGGGCTGGGCTGATTTATTCTTGGTAAGTGCCTAACACTGCTGCTACCATGAACGATAAATTCAGAATTCTATCTCGGCATCCTAACTGCTTATAAGATTTTTGTTGAGCAAAAATAGCTGGAGTTAATAAAGCTTCTAATTGCCGAGAAATTGCCTGATTATCTATAGTAGGAGTATTATGTTTGTGTACGTGGTCAGAGTTTTGCTTTGGTCGCTTGGGCATGGCGGTAAACCAAACTTTTCATTAACTCGTTTAATAATTGAATTTACCTAACAATGTTGCCCACTTGTTATAAATTTATTCTGCCGTTACAATACCTTTTCGCTTGAAATTTTAACTCTCAAAAGCTTTTTGATAATGATAATCAAATAGAGGGGAAAGGAGGCGAGCGTCGCTCGCCTCCTTTCCCCTACCCACACACACGATTATCATTTTTAATCAGACTATTTTGAGTATTTTAACTGATTGACAAAATGCGCTTTATTTTAACCTCTCACGGATGGCTATTCGCGTCATCCTCTGGCATTTTCGCCTTATATCTGTTAGGCTAATCTATCAGTACATCACTTGTCAACATATTTTGCAAATGATGTAAATTAGACAGATTATGAAAGCTAGCTGATAATGTCTATACGGATAGACATTTGATGCATTTAATGGCAACTAAAAGACCCAGAACCACAATTAGTTTTGACCCAGAGGACTATGAAGACTTAGAACAATGGGCTGAGTCGGAATTTAGAACAATTCCACAGCTTATAAGCGCAATAGTTAAAAGATCACTGATTGAATGGCGTGAGCGTAATAAATCTAAAGAGTCAGATGAAACTAAGCATAAATAAACCACTAATACTACCATCCTTCCCATGACTGAATCCTCCGCACCCACAGGTGATCGCCTAAATCGAATAGAAACAAGTCTGGCAACTCACAACGAGATACTGACCCAGCTAGCACCTCTAACTGCCCAAATTAGTCAGCTACTAGCACAACAAACATCTAGGGGCGTGAGCCAACAAGAAACTCTCAATCGCCATGATGAAGCACTCATTCGGATTGAAGGAGCGATCGCCAACCTCACAAACCAAATGAATCAGCTTGGTAGTCGTGTAGATGCCCTTACTACAAGCACTACTGAGACACTGCGTCTCGTTGCTGACAACAGCAGAGAAATCCGCGATATTTGGCGTTATCTGAGATATGAACCGCGCAATGGCAATGGCAGAGGTGGCGCTTTTGATTTTTGCTGCCGTCTTTGGCTAACATCTTCAAGGTAGCAAAGTGCTGACATTATGACAACATAAACCGAAAGAGTCGTTTGAAACTGTTCAGCAAGGCTATTATCAAATTGTCAGACAACTGCTAGTCTGGGTGTAGACCATCAGCAAAGGAAAATGACTACCAGAAAACCAAGAATAATGTTTCAAACCGACGAGGCTACAAAAGAAGCACTAGAACGCTGGGCTTCAGACGAGAACAGGACTCTAAGCAGTCTTATAGATACCGTTTTCAAAGAATTGCTTATTGAAAAGGGGTACTTGGAACCCCCAAAAAAGTTACTGAACAGAACCAGCGATCGCAAAACTTAACTTTCGAGCGTCAGGACAAAAACAGCTATAATGAGTCTGATAATTGTCATGACAGCGTGGAGTATATGATTCAAAACCAATCGGAACTGACGCGACGTACAACAGGTGCTGTTACAGTACAAGCATTCTTTACCTTGGAGGAACGTCAGCGGTTCAAGGTGATTTGTAACAACGCTGGCAGTAATATGGCTCATGTCTTGCGCGTGTTGGCTTTGAAGTGGATGGAAGGCAAGGAGGACAATAATGATCAGCCCTGAAATAAATACCGTAATTACACCAGAAAGAATCGAGTTGCCTCCTGGCGCTGTCTTGAAACTCTTGGGAAGCTGGCAAGACTACCTTTGGCTGCAAAGACAGTTAGGCGATCGGACTGTACCTCGCATCAAATATCGACTAGGAGAGATTTGGCTGATGGCACCGCTACCAGAGCATGGAAGAGATGCGAGCTTGCTGGCAGATATTGCTAAGGTTTTGCTGGATCGTTTAGAGCAAAGATACGACTCATTTACGCCCATCACCATGAGCTTGCCTCTTGCTCAACGCGGCATTGAGCCTGACTATTGCTTTTATATTGAAAATTGGAGATCCGTAGTAGGTAAGAACCGTATCGACTGGCAGAATGACCCTTCACCAGATTTAGTGATTGAGGTAGATGTTACTAGTTATACCGATATTAATGACTATCTCCCTTATAAAGTGCCAGAAGTCTGGCTGTTAAAGAATAAGCAGCTATTAGTTTACAGATTGCAGGGTGAAAATTACGCAATTACAGAAAGTAGCTATTTTCCTAACGTAAGAGAAATTGTACGGCAATGTCTTCTAATTGCAAGTGAGCAGACAACAAGTGAGGCAATAAAGTGGTTAAGAAACTTTTTGCACTCCAAAGGAAGCTAACCAATGACCAACACGCCAGAACCACCCAGAATGACTACCGCAAGCACTCAAATCTCAATCACTAAAATAATCCCTATGCTGACTGCCATAGGCGATCGCTCAATTGACAGAGCGCGTTGACGGTTTAACTGTGAACGTGGGTAACTTGACCGGGGCGATCGCTGATTATATTGCAAAGGCTAAAGCTTCAAGGGAAGTTATCAAACAAAATCAAGCTGAAATCCGCCGCATTGGAGAATATTTGCTCATAATTGGCGGTAATGGTAACACTCTTTTGTGAGGGATGAGCAATATTACTCAGTAGTTTTAGTAAAATTTTTGATTCTTCTTTGGAATAATCTAATAAATGGTTATTAGTTACTTCAGGCAGTATCAAGCACCAGCATTTGTAAAAGAACTATTAATTTTACGTCATTAATTAATTTTTAATGTCGCCAATGTTAGCCGTAAAAGACCCACCAAACGATTTTCAACTTCCGCCGCACAACGAACCGGCGTTAGAGATGATTAGGGAGGCGAAAGACTATGAGTCTACTGTGGCTCTAGCTGCTGGTGGAGCTGCGCTAGCTACAGGCGGAATAGTTCATCCGTTAGGCTGGGTTCTTTTTGCATTAGCTTACAAGCCGTTAGTACGAGTTGAAAAACTTGCGCGGCTGGAAAGATTAACAGCCCTGCTTTTGGATGAGTTTAAAAGCGAGGGAATACAAATCTTTCCCGTGCTTCAAATCGAAGACAAAAACCCTATCGATTTGTTTTTACGGTTTCCGAAAAGGACACATCTGTTTATCTCCATTCGTTCGATTGGAGATAGGGAAGTAGTCTACAACGAAGCCAGAGAGGTTTTGCAAGTCAAGAGGAAAAACAAGCATGGACTAAAAGTGTGGAAACCTTGCCCTTTAGTTGAGTTGTCAGATTACGAGAAGTGGCTGAACAAGAACAGAGACTTATTTGCGATGTCTTCAAGGGAGGCTACAAAAACACCAACGGCTAAAGTTTTGGTCTTATGGCATCCAACTGAGGCGGCTCTAAATCACAATGACCATCTTTATGGTGAGGTAGGAAGTATGAAAATCCTAACTCTCAGGAGAAAAGGTACTGCGTTTGTTATTCAACAGGAGGAAATAACCGAATTTGTTAGGGCTTGGTTAGCCAGATACGAGTAAGCGCACATGGCGAAAACCCCGCGTCCCGAGAGGACAGCGAGGTTTTCAGATTTTTATTCAATTTGGAGTTGGGGTATCGGGTTTTTGCAGATCCTGATTAATATCCCTAATAGTAATTTTATCGTACATTATTGGGTGTAAAGCCAATGTAACACTGGCTCACCAAATGTAAACAGCGATTCAGGAATTTTTTGAGATCATATTTCCGAATCTTTGTATAAAAAGTTACTGTTAAGGATAGCTCCAATTCCTCCACTACACACACTGGAGGATGGGCTGAATGCCACAATCACAACAATCTAATAACTCACCGAGGCGAATCTTAGAAAAAGAGGGAGGCTTGATGCCCCTTGATTTATCTATGGGCCAATCGGTTTTCTCGATAGAAGCCTCCCTCTTTTTCCCTAGCCAATATGCGTCATCAGAGCAAGAAACAACACAATCACAAACTGAATCTGTCTCTGAGATAGAACAAGAATTTATACAGGGTGGCAAAATCAAGTTCGCGTATAGGCGTAAATAGAAGGTTCGTGCAACCAGGGGCAACCTTGTAAAATTCTGTAAA
>NZ_JCACKS010000143.1:0-5093 GCF_059505505.1 Pelatocladus sp.
CACCCTAAGAGCTAGTCACATAAAGGCTTTGATAGTTGTCGGAGATGTCTAATGGGTTTACCAAGATGAATGCTCAGGAGGTAATTAGGAAGACAACACTGGGATGTTCCATTTGCAGGTTGAGAATGTTTTTCAACGCGCAAAATGTCTGAAATAACATTTTGACTTGATAAAATTGGCGATCGCGGTACAATTTGGATGAGACTGCTAGAATCTTGGCTCATGTTGCTGCTTCTGGTGGTTTTGTCAATTTATGCCAAGCTGTTGGAGAAAATTGATGTTCAATTCTAGTTTCTCTCCTAACCATAGAGCATGGTCTGTATGATCTTTGAGATCATCCCCCGTTTCAGGATGGACAAGAATATCCAATCCTTCACGATTGAGCATTAACCAAGGAACAACTTTGCTAAACTGATCAGCAGAGAATGCAACCTGATACATCGATTTTGGATGTGGGCCAATAGGCTGATCGTGCCAACATCCAAGCAGCACATCAAAATTACTTAACTCTTCGCGTACACGTGCAGCTGCTTCACGAGTTGCGGTATTGAAGTAAACATGAGCGTGAAAACTAGTAATTTTCAAATTATCTTGTTGATTTTCTTGCATCACTTTTAGTCCACTTTTCTAATTTACAGACATTCTTTCTGGCGATCGCTCTGTTGGAGAAAAATTTGCGATTTACTAATATTTATAATACCGAGGTTTTATTTTCCGTTGTTTGGATAAATGGTTCAAACTCTCTTTGCGGAGTCCATTGGATTGCTCCATCTTTTCCTGTAAAATATAGTTTGGTTTGACCTTGGCTAATTTCTGACACAGCTTTTTGATCAATAGTTGCGCTAGTGGCAATTACTACTTGTGGTTGCAATATTGTAACTAGTTCTTTTAAAGATTCGCCAGAACACCACAAAACTTGTGGACGAGTTATTCCTCCTGTTTGCACGAATTGACGTATTTCTGTAGATTTGAAATCACCTACAATTAACCACGATTTCCCTTGTATTTGCATCTGTAAAATCGGTGATTCCTGATTAACTAATTGAGTAACAATGACATCAGTAGTAACTGTTTGACCTACAGGTAAAGCTTGGTAAACTGCTTTTTGCTTTTGTAGTTCTTGTTTAATTACCTGACTAATGAGAAGATTTCCTGACGTGGGAGCATAATCATAGAAAATTTTGATCGGTAGATCTTGCATCACTTCTAACCAACTATTCCTATTCCCGTTATGTTGAAAATCTGATGCGATCGCCCAATCTATTTTATTTACTCCCTGTTGTTGCAAAAACGGTAATATGGTAAATCTTCCCGTTCCTTCATCGCCACTATTGATCAGTGTCACTTTACCTTGGTTCTGCACTACAATCACGGGTTGATCATCAGCAGCTAAAACTGTAATCCTAAATAATGTATTAGTAGAATACCAAACCGGAATCAATACCAAACCAAAAGTAATAAAAAAGGCAAACCACCACCGTTTCTGCCACCAATTTGTTAACCAAACTAATATTATTAGTCCATAAATAGCAAATAGTTGCCAAAGACCAATTTTGCCGACAGCATAAGAATTTCCTGGAAGATGGCTAAAAAACTCTACTAACTTGATTAACCAATCAGTAGGGTAACTTAATACTCCAGCTAAAGCACCACCAGCATCGGGAACAATTAACGCAACAACTGCACTAATAATTCCACCTATACTAATAACTGAAATTAAAGGTGTACTAATAATATTGAGTAAAAGACTATAAGTTGGCACAACTCCAAATACAAACAATTGGAGTGGTAAAGTCCAAATTATTGCAGCCAGAGGAACAGCAATTAAAGAAGCGATCGCAGGTGGTAGCCATTCCAAATGTTGAGTCAACGGTGGAACTGTAACTATTAATCCCAGTGTGGCTAAAAAACTCAACTGAAATCCTAAATCCCAAATCCACAAAGGATTAAATAATAATAATATAGTTGCCGCGACTAGTAATGATCCTAATTGTTTGACTTTGCGCTTTAACCCCAAACCAATTAAAGCAGCAAATCCCATAATTACAGCTCTTAATACCGCAGGTTGGAAGCCTGTTAAACAAAGAAAAATAAGTAAAGCTAAACTACCAACGGTAATTGGCGTTGATTTCTTAAAGCCTTTTGTCAACCCTAGTATTACACCCAAAATCAACGAAGTTTGAAATCCAGATGCTGCTAAAGCATGGGCTAAACCAGCTTGGACAAAAATATCACGAATATCATAAGGTAAATCAACAGCTTTGCTACCCAACACCATTGCACTCACAAGTGGCCCTGCTGGAATACCTAATAATTTAACCTGCGATCGCACAATCCGTTCTCTAATTTGCCACCATCCCCATGGAGGCTGTTCTTCATTCAACACATTTACTAATCGTCCCACCAAACCAGCAAATGCGCCTTCCTGTTGCAGATATTTCTGAAAATTAAAAGCGCCAGGATTGGATGGTGGTTTTGGTTTATATAAAATCCCAGTAATAGCTACTTCCTGACCAGGGTACAATCCAGTAGCCTGAAGTATAGGCACTGTGACATACAACTTACCCGTTACACCTTTACCTAAACCTACTGGACCCTTATCATTTTTAACTTCATCTAGCTTAGTTGCTTCTAACCAGAATTGTCCCCTTTGGCTACGAGTTAGCCGTGGTGTACTTATTACCTCGCCCCGCACAATCAAAAGTTGTTCTTGATTACTGTTTTCTGGCAGGACAAATTTACTAATGTCGTTTACCCCTACTTGGGGAACACGCAATGGAAAATATAAAGTTGCTATTAATCCTACTATTCCGGCAATTAACCATACTCGCAAGTGGGGAATATTAGATAACTGTGGTGCTGTCTTAGTTTTTGCCAAAACTTTTTGTAAGGTTAAGCGTCGTCTTTGCAAAAAAACTGCAATTACCACACTAAGAAGCAGTATCCAAACTCCACCCCAAGGAATTGCTGTAAACAACAACCCAAGAATATAGCTAAGACAAATAATTACACCACTGGTCTGAATCATGAGACTGTTTGTAAAAAAAATTAGCGCCTCACGCCTTAAATTATACTAAGTATAAATGTAAAAAAGTCCACTCATGTGGACTTGTAATACTTGATTGCGATCGCCCTTGCTTGATTCTACTTAACATCTGAGCAATTTCGTTTGCTTTTCACATCACCCGAAGTTCTCGCGATATATCCATCAAGACTAAAAGCAATATACAACCGTATTTTTCGTATGAATTTTAGAAAGACATACCCAAATTTAATCCCAGCACAGCGTGAACAAGCATCAGACAAAGTGCAGTACTACCCAAATATGCATGAAGTGCGCGTAAACTAGGTTTATTACCACCAAATTTACTTAAAGAAATGACACCGTTGATCCCCAGTAATAACAGCAAAATTGAGCCAGTCCAAAAGTGAGGACTTTCAAAAATTGGGTGGTGCTGCATTACTAGAGATAACACTCCACCCGTGTAACCCAACACCATAAATAAAAACATCCACGGTGCAAGTTTGCGATGATCACTGCGACTTTTCAACGTAACTTCTTTATCTTCAGCAAGTCGCCCTCGCCAACCAGTAAAGCCAACAAAACTACCCATAACAAAGATGACAATTCCCATCATCACCGGATGTCCCCAATGTACAATCGGTTCGGGAACTCCTAAAGAACGGAACCAAGCTGCTATGGATTCTAAAATCTCAGTCAAATTTACCATTTATATTTCACAGTTTTCTCAGCATTTATACTAGGTTATATGTTCCTAGATTAACTAAACTAGTTAATCAAACATTGTTTTTGTTGTAAACTTTTGAGAAAATCTAGCTTTGCTGTAAATTTATCAGCAAAATAATCAGCAATCTCTCGAGAAGTTAATGGTATCACTTGTGTTGCATTTCTGATGGGCTGTAAAGCTGCTCCCAAAGTACAATATGAATTGCTAGCTTTTCTATAAACATACCTAGCATTTGTTCCAGGTATCCGAAAGTACTTACCTATTTGTAGTTCTTCAAAAGTCGTCATAACCCTCTACTTTTTCAACAATGGAAAACCTAACTTTTCTCGCTGTTCCACATAGAGTTGTGCCACCTTACGTGCCAAATGTCGAATTCTGCCAATGTAGCGAGTCCGTTCCGTAACTGAAATTACACCTCTTGCATCCAATAGATTAAATGTGTGTGAACACTTCATCACATAATCCAAGCTGGGTAAAACCAATCCTTTCTCTGTTAACTGCTTTGCTTCTTGCTCATACATATTAAATAGAGTCAGCAGCATTTCTGGATTAGAGGCTTCAAAGTTATAAACGCACTGTTCTATCTCCCCTTGGAGGTGCACATCACCATAAGTAATATCGTCTGTCCAGTGGATTTTAACCATAGCCTCTACTCCTTGGAGGTACATCGCTAAACGTTCCAATCCATAAGTAATCTCAATAGAGACTGGACGACAATCGATTCCTCCACATTGCTGAAAATAAGTAAATTGAGTAATTTCCATCCCATCTAACCATACTTCCCAACCAGTACCCCAAGCTCCTACGGTCGCATCCTCCCAATTATCTTCCACAAACCGAATATCATGCTCTTCTGGGCGGATACCCAAAGCCCTTAAAGAATCTAGATAAATTTCTTGAATGTTATCAGGGGAAGGTTTGATCAGCACTTGGTACTGATAATAGTGTTGAAATCGATTTGGATTTTCGCCATATCGACCATCAGTAGGACGACGACAAGGCTCAACGTAAGCTACAGCCCAAGGTTCTGGTCCTAACGCTCTTAAAAATGTATGAGGGTTTTTGGTTCCTGCGCCCTTCTCCATATCATATGGTTGAGCGATCAAACATCCGCGTTGACCGCCACCTCTTTCTAAAATAGACTCGCTCCAAAACTTATGCAAAACCTGTATTACAGACTGAAAATTCACAGCAATCCTTCCGTAAAGTCAACATAGTCTAAACCATTGTTGCTTAAAGTCGTTATTGCGAGCAGCTTTTAGCTCTTAAAAACATCAAGAAAAAAAATAAAAAAAAAAGTAGTTGACAAAGAAGAGGAAGGTAGATACTATAGGAAAGTGCCAA
>NZ_JCACKS010000144.1:0-60413 GCF_059505505.1 Pelatocladus sp.
CACCCTAAGAGCTAGTCACATAAAGGCTTTGATAGTTGTCGGAGATGTCTAATCCAGGTTCCTGCACAAGATACTACTTCAGCAAGCAATAATCTACCCAAGCGAGTAGTGCAAATTAAAAATGAGTTTGCTTTTGATCAAGATCTACAATTACCTATCTCAGCAGCAGCTAAGAAAAAATAAAAATGATGCGATCGCACCCTCGCTTTCAAATAACATAAAGATTAAGTATCAAAAACTACAGCTAAATCAATTAAGACATCATAAATCAATGCAGATTTAGTTATAAAAATCACATACAATTCTATTGGGAATCAGTTATCAAGCTATCAGATGTATGTTGGAGGAATTGTTTCTCAAGTGATATAACTAATAACTATTAAATCCGGTCAGTCTCAGCAATTCCAACTGGAACCCATGAAACTACAGCAATACTTAACCTACCAATATCAAGTCGGGGGTAGTCTACCACCTAATTCTCCCACTTATGTGACACGGCAGGCAGATCAAGATTTGTACGCGGCGCTGAAAGGGGGAGAATTTTGTTATGTTCTCAATTCGCGACAGATGGGTAAATCTAGTCTGCGGATAAGGACGATGCAAAGGTTACAAGAAGAAGGAATTGCTTGTGCTGCTGTGGATATTACTGCAATTGGAACTTGGGATATTACCCCAGAACAATGGTATGCAGGGGTAATTGATAGCTTGGTGGGAAGTTTCAATTTATATCACAATTTTGATTTAGAAACCTGGTGGAATGATCATCATTTGCTTTCGCCAGTACAGCGATTTAGCAAGTTTATTGAAGATGTTTTACTCGTAGAAATTACTGAACAGATAGTAATTTTTGTTGATGAAATTGATAGCGTCCTCAGTTTGAGTTTTCCGATTGAGGATTTTTTTGCTGTGATTCGTAATTGTTACAATCAACGTGCTGACCAACCAGTATATAATCGTCTGAATTTTGTGTTAATCGGTGTAGCTACTCTTAGTGATTTGATTATAGATAAAAAACGCACACCGTTTAATATTGGTAAAGCAATTGAATTACAAGGATTTAAGTTAGAAGAAGTTGAATCGCTGACGCAAGGATTAGTAAGAAAAGTTACTAATCCTCAAGCTGTGATGCGAGAGATTTTGGTTTGGACTGGTGGACAACCGTTTTTGACGCAGAAGTTGTGTGAAATTATCTTGCGAGAGTTGGAAGAAAATAGACCTAATCTATTCCCTAGCAGGGAAGCAGGGGAATTTTTTAACTTTGTTGATGGGAGAGAGTTCGGAGGAGATATTCTTCCTTGTGGGAATAGCAGAGGGGATGGAGTAGAAGCAATTATCAAATCTCAAATTCTGGAAAATTGGGAATTTCGCGATGAACCAGTACATTTGCGGACGATTCGCGATCGCATCCTGAAAAATCATCAAAAAGCCTGCAAATTATTAGATTTATACCAAATAATTTTACAGCACGGGCAATTAGCATGTGACGATAGCCAGGAACAGAGGGAATTACGACTGACGGGATTAGTAATCGAACGAGATGGTAAGTTAAAAGTATACAACCGAATTTACGAGGCTATTTTTAATCAAAACTGGGTGACAAAAGCCTTAACAGATTTACGATCCTACCCAGAAGCATTAGAATCTTGGGTTAGTACTAATCAAGAAGCACACAAACAAGCAAAGCAGATTGTAGAGTCAGCCCAACAGAAAGCCAAGCGCCAAACTTACATTGGGGCTGGTATTTTAGGAGTGTCGCTGCTAGGGGCTTTAATAGTAGCAGTAGGAACAGAACAAGCCAGACAAAGGGCTTTTACTGCAATTCAAGTGGAACGTAATGGTAACTATGCTTTGGAAAGATTTAAGCAAAACCAAATTGATGGTTTATTGATGGCGATGTCAGCAGGACAAACCCTCAAACGTTTAGTTAACCAAAATCATTCTATAGTTGATTACCCTGCTTTTAGTCCCATCCTCAGCATTCAAGATATTCTGGCACAGATTCAACAGAAAAATTCCTTTGAAGATTCTAGCCGTCCTACAAATATCGCATTTAGCCCTGATGGCAAAACAATAGCTTCTGGCAGTAATTATACAATCAAATTTTGGGATATTACCACAGGTCAAGTGATCAAAACATTGGCTGGGAATGAAGGTGTCAAAAGTGTTGCATTTAGCCCTGATGGTAAAATAATTGCTTCTGGCGGTTATGACAAAACAATCAAGCTTTGGGATATTACTACAGGTCAAGTAATCAAAACCCTATCGAGTCAAAATAATTCGATTTATGAAATCAAATTTAGTCCTAATAGCAAAATACTTGCTTCCCGTAGTAATAACAATATTATTCAACTTTGGGACGTCACCACTGGTAAAGTCATCAAAAATCTCTCCGATCACACCGATTTAGTTAATAGCATTGTCTTCAGCCCGGATGGTAAAATACTTGCTTCGGCTAGTTCTGACACTACAATCAAATTTTGGGATGTTGCGACTGGTAAAGCGATCAAAACTTTAACTGGGCATGTTGATACAGTTAATAGCATCGCATTTAGTCCCGATGGTAATCTAATTGCTTCTGGTAGTGATGACAAAACAATCAAACTTTGGGATGTCACCACTGGTAAAGCTAAAACTTTTCTAGGAAACAACAGTCCGGTTACTAGCGTTGCATTTAGCCCAGATAGCAATATGATTGTTTCTGGTAATTACGAAAATACAATTAAAATTTGGGATGTCACGACTGCCAAAGCTACCCACACTCTACATGGGCATGAGGGTAGTGTCAAAAGCGTAACATTTAGCCCCGATGGTAATCTGATTGCTTCTAGTGGTGATGACAACAAAATTAAACTTTGGGACTTTAGCAAGAATCAAGATATTAAAACTTTAAATGGGCATGAATCTCAAATCAATACTATCGGATTTAGCCCGGATAGTAAAATAATTGCTTCTGGTAGTGTTGACAACACAATCAAACTCTGGGATACCAATACTGGTAAAACAATTAATAGCTTTGTAGAACATAGCGCTGGGGTTACAAGTATTGTATTTAGTCCAGATGGCAAAACACTTGCTTCTGGTAGCGGTGACAAGACGATTAAACTCTGGGATGTTACTACTGGTAAAGCCATCACAACTTTCAGTGGGAATGATTTGTCTATTAGTAGTGTTGGATTTAGCCCGGATGGTAAAATAATTGCTTCTGGAAGTTATGACAGTAAGATTAAACTCTGGGATATTGCAACTAGCAAAGAAATTTTAACTTTATCTGATCACAGTGGTGCGATCGCAACTATCAAATTTAGCTCAGATGGCAAAATCCTTGCTTCGGGAAGTACTGACAAAACTATCAAAATTTGGGATGTCGCTACTGGTAAAGTCATCAAAACCCTCACCTATGGAAGTTCAGTTACAAGCATTGCATTTAGTCCAGATGGTAAAATCCTTGTTGCTGGAAGTGATGACAAAACAATTAAACTTTGGGATATCGCCAGTGAAAAAGTGATTAAAACTTTGACTGGACATAGCGATATTGTCAAAAGTGTAGTGTTTACTCCAGATGGCAAAGTTGTAGCTTCTGGTAGCAATGACAATACAATTAAACTTTGGAATGTTGCCACTGGTAAAGAAATTCGCACCCTCACAGGACATACTTCTGCTGTCACCAGCGTTGCGTTTAGCAGTGATGGTAAAGTCCTTGCTTCTGGAAGTGCTGATGAAACAGTCAAACTTTGGCGTTTAAATATAGATGATGTCCTCTCACGGGGATGTATTACCTTACAACCATATTTAATTTCCCATCCAGAAACTTTAGAAAAACTCAAAGTTTGCCAAAATCAATCTCTGTTTTTAGCAGCAGCACCAGCGTTAGTTAATCAAGGTGAAAACTTAGCAACAGAAGGTAAATATCAAGAGGCTGTGGCTAAGTTTAAAAAAGCGAAAAAATGGGACTCTAAATTAGATATTAATCCCAATGTGAAAGCAGCCCCAGCTTTTGTGACTCAAGGTATTGAACTTGCAATGCAGGGTGATTTTTCTGGTACGTTTAGAAAATTTAGACAAGCGCAGAAACTTGATCCCAAAATTGATCTTAATCCATATACTGAAGGTGTACAAAATCATGCCGAATTTGTTGCCAAACAGCTAGCAGCAGAAGGTTTAATTCATCAACGAAATTTAATTTCCAAAGCTGAAGAGTATTTAAAACAGGGTGATTTGACAAAATCTGTCGCTGCATACACAGAAATTGAAAAGTTACAACCATCTAAACAAACCTTAGCTAATTCTTGGAATAATCTCTGCTGGGAAGGTAGCTTGCGTGGTTACGCTAAAGATGTGATATTTGCTTGTGAAAAAGCTGTGTCTCTTCTACCTGATGATGGTAATGTCCACGATAGTCGTGGTTTAGCAAGGGCGCTAACTGGTGACACCAAGGGCGCAATTGAAGATTTTCAGGTATATATCCAATGGATTGATAATCCTGGGGCGAAAGCGAAACGCCAAAGTTGGGTGAAAGATTTAAGTGCAGGGAAGAACCCGTTGACACCGGAGGTGTTACAGAAGTTGCAGAGTGAGTAAACAATTCTTAAAATCGTACGAGTCGTTTCCCTCTCATCTTTTTCAAAAAAACCGCTTGCGATTTAAATCGCAGTCTCATAGCAAAAGTCTGCTTCAGCAGACTGTTTGATCTTATTGAGTCGTCTGAAGACGACTTGTGCTATTAGCTAAGGGTTTAAACCCTTAGCAGTGAAAAATTGGGACTACCATCCAGTACGGGAGTGTCAAAGAAGCGTTATCTTAAAAATTGTAGCAGGCGTCATAATATTAAGTGCTGAATTCAGTATCCACTGACAAAAAATAGAGGTTAAAAGGTTCTTTTTGATGAAAGGCATAAAGTTGCAATTTTTACCAAATATTATTCTGGAGTGGCGACGCTGTTTTTCCTTAGTTTTGCTGCTTGTGTGCCTATTGTCTCTAAGTATGCCACCAGCGTTTGCAGAACTTAAAGATGACAGATACGACGGCAATATCTTTGTGGTTTATGCTGGGAATGGTTCATTGGTTCCGCCTAGAGCTACACTAGTATCAGCGTTAAATACACATAAACCAGCATTATTGGTTTTCTATGTTGATGACAGCCGTGATTGCAAAGAATATGCGATCGTTGTCTCACGGTTACAAGCATTTTATGGTGGAGTCACAGAGATGATTCCTGTTGATGTAGATTCGATTGTACCCACGCAAACTTACGATTCCACAGAGCCGGGTTATTATTACTCTGGTGCTGTTCCCCAAGTTGTCTTGTTTGATAAATCGGGTCAGATTGTCTTAAATAAGACAGGTCAAGTTCCATACGAAGAAGTAGACAACCAATTACGAAAACTGTTTGATTTGTTACCACGTTCTGAATCAGTGGAGTTAAAACGCCGTTCCTTTAATGAGTTAAATAGTGAATTAACAGAAGAATAATTGTTGTGGGCAGACAAAGTTAGTCTGCCTAAAAATTTAGTACAACTTGATACTGCATTTTCTAGAAACACCAGAGAAAATATCTAAATAAGGGTAGAAACTAAAAGAAAAGTTCAAAAAACCCGCTCAGCAGACTAATTAATTTATTGGAGTCGTCTTTAGACGACTTGTGCTATCAACTAAGGGTTTAAACTCTTAGTATATTGAAAAAATTGGGATGCTCCCAAAGAAAATGACTAATGACCCTTGACCATTGAAATGCTTTATGACGTCAAAGGTTTATACTACAGAGGATCTGATCAAAATTTTGGCAGCCGAACGTCAAGCTTGTTTGAAAGGCGATCGCCTCAAATTAGAGGTAGATGTTTCTGGTAATCCTGTAATTGACCAATTTATCAGAACTGATGGGCTGCAAATGTTCACTGCCTATCAAGATTTTAAAGCTGCTATCCATGAATACCAAAAAGAATATCTTGTTTCTGGGATTATTTGGCGTGAGGTGAGTGTTAAAGGTAAAACCTTGCGTTATCCCGAAATCGATTCTCAGTTAATTGCTTTATCTGGTGACTTAAATATATTAAAAGTGGCAAAAAATTCCATCTTAGAATTTTGGAACCAAGTCACTATAGAAATGGATTTATATTTGAGTATTAAGAATGGTAAACAATATCAACAAATAATTAAAGCTGATGTTGATCGAATTGCCCACAGAACAGAATGGGCAAGTATATGTTGTTTTGAAAAATCTAACTTCTTAGAAATAATTTTACAGTTGGGATGGGGTCAACCACAAGAAGCATGTTATAAAAGAGGTTTTCCAACATCAGGTAGTGAGTTTATTCATGCTGTCAACCCTGGTAATCATCCAATTGCTTGATCTTGTTGATGCTCAAAAGACTAGCTGCTAGCTAGGAAAAGATATCAAATGGTTTCTATACCATCTCGAATGAGAGTTTGGTCATCTACGAGTAACAAACGAACCATAATAGAAGTACATCTAAAATTTTGCAAGAGTACTACCCCAGTGTAGAACTATGTCTGCGTAATGAATAGTCACAGAAGAAGCGAATTTAAGGGTAACTGGCGAGTATTACTCATTCATTTGAAATGAATTTTTGTCTATAGTTTCCAACTTTAGTCGTAGGAATATTTACCTAATTTATCAACGAAAGTCCCTGTCAGTTTATCTATTTAGTTGAGTTGAGAGTATAGACGTTTTTCAGATGTTGTATTCCTCAACAAAATTCTACTATGAATTCAGTTGCGAAGGCAATCAAACAAAGGCGACAAAAAAACAAGTTAAATTGTTTCCAAAATTTTGCTTTCTTCAACTAGTACACAACACACAAACAAAACACACAATCGAGGTAAATTATGCATTCTGAAATCAACAAAATTGAATTGTCTGAGCAAGAATTAGATGTAGTAGCAGGTGGTGCTGCTCTCCAAAACGTTGAAACAGATTTCACCAAAGAAGTTAACTTTATTGCTCAAAGCACCGAGAGCAATGATCAAGGTAGCCGCTCAGATTCTGTTGTCTTAAATCAGCTTGTAGATACTGATGCTCGCAACAATATTAAGTTGGACTTCTAAATAAATCCACTCTGAATAAATCAAGCAGAGTTAGCCCTAATCAATTAATCAGGTGTATAACTTCTGCTTTCCTTAACTAGTACACAATACACAAACAAAACACACAATCGAGGTAAATTATGCATTCTGAAATCAACAAAATTGAATTGTCTGAGCAAGAACTAGATGTAGTAGCAGGTGGTGCTGCTCTTCAAAACGTTGAAACCGATTTCACCAAAGAAGTTAACTTTATTGCTCAAAGCACCGAGAGCAATGATAAAGGTAGCCGCTCAGATTCTGTAATTTTGAATGAGTATACCAAGACTGATGCTGAGAATAAGATTCAGTTGGATTTCTAAATAAATCTACTCTGAACAAATTAAGCAGAGTTAGCCCTAATCAATTAATTAGGTGCATAACTTCTGCTTTTATTAACTAATAAGCAACACAGGGAGCATCCCAAATGTTCAAAAAATCCGCCTAAACTCTGCTGAAGCAGACTGCTTGATTTACTTAGAGTCGTATGAAAACGACTTGTGCTATTAGCTAAGGGTTTAAGCTTTAGCGGTATATTGAAAAAATTGGGATGCTCCCGCAACACACAAATTGCATAAATTGAGAACCATAATGTCTGAAGATACTTCGCAAGAAATGAACAATTACAATGCTGCTATCGAGTTATCTGATCAGGAATTAGATGTTGTAGCAGGAGGTTTCAAATTTTCGCAACTAGCTAAAACTGATTTCTTCAAAAAAGAAATCATTATTGCCCAGCACACAGAGAGTCGTGGTGATTATAGTAGCTCAGATTTATTTATTCAAATTACTGAGATCAAAAGTAGTGCTTTGAATGAAATAGACTTTGATTCCAATAATCAAATTCAGCAGAGTTAAGCTTAAATAAATTCATCAAAGACACAATCTATGCTTTAACAATACACAAAAAATATAACTCAAGGATGTATTTATGCCTGATGAAACTCATAAAAACGATCAATTAATAGAGTTGAATGAGCAAGAACTAGATGCTATGGCAGGTGGTAACAAAAATGTTGACTATGTTGCTCATCAACTTAATTTAGTTCCGGATAATTTAACACAATCAGTCTCCCAATCTGTAGATAAGATCTTCTCTGCAATTTCTCTCATCGGTCTGAATTTTTAAACAATGCCACGTAATACCGAATCAGGGAATATTGTAAAGAAATATAACATTTTTGAATGGTTGCATAAATTCCTAACCTACCTCAGATAGTTACATAAAGGTTCAAACAGAGGTCGCTCGATTTTATGCTTGTATTTATTTCCCAATGCTAATACTCTCACACCCTTAGAAAATATAAGAGAGTCTAATTATGACAGAAGTTCTACTCAAGGAACTTAGTAATAGTGATATTGATTGGATGCTAAAGACTGGTAGTAGAGAAGAAATTACCACAGGTCAAGTTCTCATCCGTCAAGGTGAACCTGTCAATGCTTTATATATTCTCTTAGATGGAGCATTAACAGTTTCCATATCTCAGGCTAACAACAATCCACTAGGACGTGCGTTTGCAGCCCTAGAAGGTGGTGAAATGTCAGGGCGTGAAATCGCTAGATTATTTAGTGGTGAAATGGTAGGAGAAATTCCTTTTATAGAGTCATACTTACCTTCTACCACTGTTAAAGCACTCAAAAATTCGCAAGTTTTATCGATTCCGCAACAACACCTAACAACAAAACTGAAACAAGATATCAGTTTTGCAGCCCATCTTTACCGAGCAAGTGCAATTCTGCTTGCAGACAGACTAGAAAAAATAGTAAATCAACTCGGTAATAGTACGCTAGTTCTCAGCCAACCTCGGCTAAGAGAAATATTATTTATTTTCGCAGAATTGCATGATAGCGATATTGATTGGTTGATTGTTGCAGGGAATGTAAACCAAATTACCGCAGGTACTGTCCTTATTCCTAGCGGTAGGCCTGTTGAAGCATTGCATATCCTCCTTGATGGAAAATTGACGCTTTCTACCTCTGAAGACGATCGCAATCCTTTAACTCGTGCATTTTCCAATTTGGAAAACAGCGAAACTGTAGAACGCGAGTTTGCTAACTTATCTAGAGGCGACATTGTAGGAGAAACCCCTTTTGTAGAGGCTCCTCCACCCTCCATGTCTGTTAAAGCCGCAGAAGATTCAATAGTTTTGTCGATTCCTCGCTGGCGATTAGCCGCTAAGCTGCTACATGATGTTGGTTTTGCTGCCCGTTTTTATCGTGTACTGGCTGTTCTGTTGGCAGATAAACAACAAGCAATAGTCAGTCGCCTTGGTTACGGTAGGCTCAGTTATAGTACGGGTCAATCGTTGGGTGAAAATATCGAATATGAGAATGAACTGGATGCCAATTTTTTAAGTCAAGTGGCGCTAGCTGGGGCCAGATTTGACTGGATGTTAAAAAGAATTAGCCGCACTTAAAATTTGTCATTTGTCATTTGTCATTGTTAAGAGTTTAGATTACTTGCCTTCTGTTTATTAAGGTAGACTTACTAAAATTTCGTGAATAGTAATCAGTGAAAAGTAATGAAATGAGTCTACGTATGTGCGTATTCTCAGTTCATAAATTTATTTATATAAATTAACTGATAACTGATAACTGGTAACTGATAACTGATAACTGAATATTAAGATTATGGTTACTCAAAAAAATAATCTATTTCGTAAACAAGCTTTAGATCATTCATCTTCACCTGAGCGCTTAGATCAGTTGATGCAAGTAGTTAGCCCAACCAAGTGGCTACCTTTAATTGGTCTAGGTATTTTGGTTGCATCTGGTTTAACCTGGAGTGTATTGGGTCGTGTTCCGATTACAGTTGAGGGTAAAGGTGTACTTATTTTTCCTAGCAAAGTAGTCGGATTCGACTTTCCTTCTTCAGGACAATTGCAGACATTGAATGTACGTGTTGGCGACTTTGTCAAGAAAGGACAAGTCATTGGAACGATTGACCAAAATGAACTGCAAGCGCAAATTTTACAACAACGTGGCAAGCTAGCACAGCTACAAGCCCAAGATCAAGATGCTAATTCACTTCAAGATCAACGCACTCAACAACAGATCATTACGATCGCTCAACAGCGTCAAAATTTAGAGGTACAATTACAGCAAGCCCAGGCTCTGACTCCAATTCTTAAAAGCAAAAACTTGGGTGCGATCGCTCAACAGCGACAAAACCTATTACAAAATTTGCGTGATGCTGAAACTTTGGCTCCTACTCTCAAGCAAAGACTTGAGCGGCGTCAAGCGCTGAAGAATGAAGGAGCTATTTCAGATGATGCAGTGTTGGAAGCCCAACAAACCTACCTCAATAGTCTACAAAAAATCTCTGAACTCAAACAACAACTCAAGCAGCTCGACATTAGTCAAGTTCAAGCCCAAAAATCCTACCTAGAGAATCTCAGCCAAATTGATAATTTCAAAACTCAATTGACAGAACTAAATGCTCAACAAAAAAGTCTAGCAGAACGAAATTTCCAAACTTCCGTGACTCGGAAAAATCAGATTCAAGATTTGCAGCGTAGCATCGCCCAACTGGAATTACAACTAAAAAACAATACTCAAGTTCTCAGTAATTATACAGGAAGAATTTTAGAGCTTACCGTCAATCCTGGACAAAGTTTGGCTCCAGGAACTCGCCTTGGTACAATAGATATTCAACAAACACCATCTACAAAGTTACAAGCAGTTGTATTTATTCCTGTTAATGACGGCAAAAAACTGCAAAAGGGAATGAAGTTACAAATTACACCATCGACTGTTGAGCGAGAACGCTTTGGTGGTATTGTTGGTGCGATCGCTGATGTTTCGTCCTTTCCGATCACAAAAGCAGGTGCAGCAAAGATTGTGGGTAATGCAGATATTGTTAACAGCTTAGTAACCGCACAACCTCAGATTCAAGTTATCGCCGAACTTCAACCAGACACCTCAACCTTCAGTGGCTACAAGTGGTCTTCTTCCAAAGGGCCAGAACAGAAAATTACTTCTGGAACAACTTCCTCCGTGCGAGTCACCGTGAAAGAAGAAGCACCTATTAGTTTTGTATTGCCGATTCTTAAGTCAATTGGTGGATCGTAGGGGATTGGGGTTTGGGGAATGGGGAATGGGGAATGGGGAATGGGGAATGGGTAGTGTGAGGGGTGAGGGACAAGGAGAAAAATTAAAAAGTAAAAAGTAAATCCCCATAAATAAATTAAGGGGATTTAAAACGGACGCGTTTTTTATCGCGCTGCGCGTCTCTCAAAAAGTATTTTTACTTTTTTTTCATAAATAAATTTAGGGGCTTTAAACCCTTTTTTATTTCTTCTTTATGAGTGCCTTTTAACTTTTAACTTTTAACTTGTTCGGTAATGACTAATGACTAATAATTATGTTAAAGCAAAAATTACAAGCACTATTTAAAAAGCGTAAAAATACTCGGCGTCGTACTCCTACCTTACTGCAAATGGAGGCTGTGGAATGCGGCGCTGCTTCTTTAGGAATTATTCTTGGTTATTATGGTCGAATTGTGCCATTGGCAAAACTCCGTCAAGATTGTGGTGTATCGCGTGATGGGAGTAAAGCTACTAATGTTCTCGCTGCTGCTAGAAGCTATGGGTTAAACGCCAAAGGTTTCAAGACAGATTTGGATGGACTGCGGGAAATGGAATGTCCTTACATTGTGTTTTGGAATTTCAACCATTTCTTAGTGGTAGAAGGATTTAGTAAAGATCGAGTTTATCTTAATGATCCTGCTAGTGGACCACGCCATATTTCCATGCAGGAATTTAGCAATTCTTTCACGGGTGTAGTGTTAGTTTTGCAACCTGGTTCGGAGTTCAAAAGAGGGGGACGCAAACCCAGCATTGTTGGGGCTTTGTGGCAAAGAATGCGCTTTTCTGTTGTGGCACTTGTATACTGTGTGGTGGCAGGATTGTTTTTGGTAATTCCTGGGATGGCAATGCCAGCTTTTTCTCAGGTGTTTGTAGATAATATTTTAATTCAGGGTCGCAAAGAATGGTTGAATCCTCTGATTGTGGGGATTTTATTCACAGCATTAATTACTGGATTTTTGACGCTGTTACAGTTGCAGTCTCTGCGTCGGATGAAAATCAAGCTGTCTGTGGGAATGTCGAGTCAATTTCTGTGGCACATTTTACACTTGCCTGTAAGTTTTTATGATCAACGATTTGCTGGGGAAATCAGCAGCCGTGTGCAACTCAATGACTCTTTAGCGGGTTTGCTTTCTGGTAAATTAGCAACCACTGCGATCGCAGCAATTACAGTGATTTTTTATGCAGTAATTATGCTGCAATATGACGTAGTACTAACTTCGATTGGTGTAGTTTTTGTTGCTTTTAATCTCCTCGCCTTGCAGTGGGTGTCACGACGGCGCGTAGATGCAAATATGCGATATCAACAGGATCAAGGCAAAGTTACTGGGGTATCAATTTCTGGTCTCCAAAGTATGGAAACACTCAAGTCGTCTGGCTTGGAGTCAGATTTTTTCTCCAGATGGGCTGGTTACTATGCTAAATCGATCAACGCTAAACAGGAAATGGATGTCACAAACCAGGCTTTAGGGGTGTTACCTTCTTTCCTCTCGAGAATGGTATCCATGTTACTAATCACCGTGGGCGGTTTGCGAGTTATAGATGGTCATTTGAGTATTGGGATGCTGGTAGCATTTCAGGCTTTAATGCAACAATTTATGCAGCCTGTGAACAATCTTATTACTTTGGGAAGCAGCTTGCAAGAAGTAGAAGGTAGTATTACGCGCTTGGATGATGTGTTGCGTAATCCGACGGAGCGGGGAGCGGGGAGCGGGGGACAAGGAGGACAGGGAGGACACGGGGAAACGAGAAGAGCAAACACTAATACCCAATTCCCGATCCCTGTACTCTATGAGAAGCCGCTTACGCGTCTACGCGTAGCGTCTCCTCTGGAGAATCCCCGATTCCCGATCCCCTACTCTGCGACTAAATTGCAAGGATACGTCGAGTTACACAATGTCACATTTGGCTATAACAGGGTTGCTGCTCCTTTAATTGAAAACTTTAATTTCTCTCTAAAACCAGGACAGCGAGTTGCTTTGGTGGGTGGAAGTGGTTCCGGTAAGTCTACGATCGCCAAAATGATTGCTGGATTATATGAACCTTGGGAAGGAGAGATCCTGTTTGATGGTCAACCCAGAAGTGAAATTCCTCGGCAAGTTTTAGTAAATTCTCTAGCTTTAGTAGAACAAGATATCTTTTTGTTTGCTGGCAGTGTCAGAGAAAATTTGACGCTCTGGGATACCACTGTACCAGAAAGTAATTTGATACGTGCTTGTAAAGATGCAGCAATTCACGATATTGTCATCTCCTTACCAGGGGGTTACGGTGCTGAACTATTGGAAGGCGCTAGTAATTTGAGCGGAGGTCAGCGACAGCGTTTGGAAATAGCCCGCTCTTTAGTGAATAATCCCGCTATTTTAGTGATGGATGAAGCTACTAGCGCTCTCGATACTGAGACAGAAAAAATTATTGACCGGAAACTCCGCCAGCGAGGTTGTACTTGCATTATTGTGGCGCATCGACTCAGTACTATCCGCGATTGTGATGAAATTATTGTTTTGGAACGGGGAAAAGTCGTCCAACGCGGAACTCATGACGAATTAAAGCAGGTTGAGGGTAAGTATTTGGAGTTGATTCGCAGTGAGGGGGGAGCGCTTTAATTTTTGGGGATCAGGGATTGGGGACAAGGAAGAAAATATAAAACCAAGCATTTACCATTGACAAATGACTATTGACTATTAATTAATATTATGATTAATCAAATTAGTTATGTAATACCACAGGGACAAGAATATATATTAAAGGGTAATCAACCGATTCTTTTAAATGACCCGGAAACGGTTTGGTTGATTAAGTCTGGTTCGATGGCGTTGTTTGCGATCGCAGTGAAGGATGGTGTTCCGGAGGGTTCTCGGCGTTATTTATTGACTATGGGAGATGGGGAGGCGATGTTCTCTACAATACCCAGTCAAGATAAGGAGCAACGCCAGATCCTAGCGGTATCGATGGAGGAGACAGAACTCCTGAAGATGTCAAAAGCAGATTTTAACAGGTTGATTGCCAACAACGATGGTGAAGCGGTTTCTCTAGTTGAGGGCTGGGTGAATCAGTTAGGCTTGGCACTATCTGAAATTATCCCTCCAGCAATGCCAGTCAAGCCAGAAGGAATCAACTTTTTCTCTTTAAATAAGGACGATATTTTTCAACCCCAACCTAGTACTGTGTCTTGGATGGAAATTCAGTCAGGGTATGCTCGTTGGATGGGAATTGAAAAACTACAATTTTATCCCAGTTCTGGAATTTTGCCTTTGAGTGCAGATATGTGGTTGCAAGCGGATAGTATTGTTGAGCTTGCCACTACTAACACCTCAGATTTGGAAAATGGAGATGTTATATTAAAGAGCCTGTCTCAATTAACAATCTATTTTCTGCAAGGAATTGAGCTATTAGATCAGTCAGAAATAACCGCAGAATTACGTAGATTTCAAGAAAGAGAACGTCTCAATTCTCAAGTAATGCAGGAGGCGTTGGGAGAGCTATCATCTGTACTGGAAGTACGAAAATCAGCTTTTTCTTCCCAGACAAAATCAGCTGATGATCCAGATCAGGCTTTAATGATTGCTGCTGGTGCGGTGGGACGTGCTTTGGGGATTAAGATTTGTCCTCCAGCTCAATCCGAGGATCTTAGACGGGTAGCGGAACCATTAGAAGCGATCGCTCGTGCGTCACAAGTCAGAATGCGCCGGATTTCTTTGGCTGACAAGTGGTGGAAGAAAGATTCTGGGCCGATATTGACTTACACCAAAGACGATCACCCCGTAGCAATATTACCAATTTCTGATAACCATTACGAGATTTTTGATCCTCTCGAGCGGAGCCGTACTCGTGTAGATGAACACACTGCTGCTAAGTTATCTTCGACGGGCTACGTATTTTATCGACCTTTTCCAGATACAAAATTTAAAATCCAAGATTTACTCCAGTTTGCACTGCGAGGACACATCAAGGAGCTAATTTATATAATGCTGGCGGGAGTAGTCACCAGTTTACTAGGGATGCTCACACCCCAAGCTACTGCGATCCTCATTGACAACGCCATTCCGGATGCTAACCGGGGATTATTAATGCAGATTGGCTTAGGTCTTTTGGCTGTCACCTTTGGACAAACCATGTTTGAACTGACTCAAGGATTTGCCATTATCAGACTACAGACTTTTGCTGAATCTTCTACACAGGCGGCGGTATGGGATCGGCTGTTAAATTTGCAAGCATCGTTTTTCCGTCAGTACTCAGTTGGTGATTTGAAATCTCGCGTTAGTAGCATCTCGCAAATTCACCAGAAATTAAGTAGTACTGTAATCAAAAGTATCTTTTCTAGTTTCTTTTCTTTGCTTAATCTCGGATTGTTATTTTACTACAGTGCAACTCTTGCTTTGCTTGCATGTTTGGTTGCGGTTGTCAATATTGGCATCACTATTTTTTCTGGTATTTTGAGTGTACACAAGTTTCGTCCCTTGCTAGAGCTAGAAGGACAAATCTTTGGTGTGATGGTGCAATTGATTAATGGTGTATCGAAAATCCGAGTTTCTGGCGCAGAGACACGAGCTTTTGCCTATTGGAGTAGACAATATACTCATCAACTCAAGCTAATGCTGAGAACCCAGAGCATCGAAGATGGTGTTAGTTTTATCACTAAAGTCCTACCACCTTTAACGAATGCTCTCCTGTTTTGGGTTGCTGCTAGCATGATTCAAGAGTCACCTGGAAGTGGTGGTTTATCTACTGGTGTTTTTCTTGCTTTTAATGCTGCATTTGGCAGCTTTATTGGTGGAGCAACTAGTCTAAGTACCACGGTTGTAGACATTATGCGAGTCTTACCAATGTGGAAGCGTGCTGAACCAATTCTCACAGCCATACCAGAAATCACTTCCAGCAAAACCGATCCTGGTAGACTATCGGGTAAGTTGCTTGTAGACCATGTGGTTTTTCGCTATCGAGATGATGGGCCGATGACTTTGGATGATGTCACTATCAAAGTTGAACCAGGAGAATATATTGCTCTGGTTGGCCCTTCTGGAAGTGGTAAATCCACTCTGTTTCGTTTGTTACTGGGGTTTGATCATCCTGAATCTGGCACAATTTACTACGATGGACAAGATTTGGCTGGATTAGATGTCAATGCTGTGCGCCGACAGCTGGGTGTAGTAATGCAAAATAGCCGGATGATGTCGGGTTCAATCTTTGATAACATTGCTAGCGGCGCTATGATTACGATGGAAGAAGGTTGGGATGCAGCGCGAGCTTCTGGTTTAGCAGATGATATTGAAACTATGCCAATGGGTATGCATACAGTAGTGAGTGAAGGTGCTACTAATTTGTCTGGGGGACAACGACAAAGATTATTAATTGCGCGGGCGTTAGTTTTGAAACCTCGGATTTTGTTGTTTGACGAAGCTACTAGTGCTTTAGATAACAAAACTCAAGCAATTGTCAGTGAAAGCTTGGAAAGATTACAAGTAACCAGAATTGCGATCGCTCACCGACTCAGCACTATCCGTAATGCTCACCGCATATATGTTCTTCAGGGTGGTAGGGTGGTGCAACAGGGTAGTTTTGATGAACTTGCAAAACAACAAGGCTTGTTTGCTCAATTAATGGCGCGACAGATGTTGTGAGTACCGCCTCGGAATTTATTCCGAGTCTCATAGCGCAAGTCCTTTGAAGAGGACTCAAAAAAAAGTTTGTTCCAGTCCACTTGAGTGGACTTTCGCTATGAGCTTGGAACTTTAGTTCTAGGCGGGATACAGTTTCAAAATGAAAAATTTTGACTTGTGTGTACACCGTAGCCGCAAGCGGGGAGGGTTGGGGAACTAGGGGCCCCCTTTGGGGATTATAGCGCTTCTCGGTTGTGTGCAATATGCTGCGCTCAGACGTTACATGTAACGTCTCTACATTGTTCATGGTGGTGTATTTGATTCAAATGAGAACCGCTATAGGGCCAGGGTATACTCCATTTAAATGCAAAGCGCTGTATATAACCAGTTATTTTGCTGGCTGTTTTGAGCGCAAACTCCAAGTTTGAAGTTTCAATGTTCTGACTTAAAACGACAACGTTCTGACTTGAAACAGCAAAGTTCTCGTTTGAAACAACAAAGTTCTCGCTTGAAACGACAAAGTTCTCGTTTGAAACAGCAAAGTTCTCACTTGAAACGACAAAGTTCTGACTTGAAACAGCAAAGTTCTCACTTGAAACAGCAAAGTTCTCGTTTGAAACAGCAAAGTTCTCACTTGAAACGACAAAATTCTCGCTTGAAATGACAAAGTTCTCGCTTGAAACGACAACATTGCGATCGCTCTATTCGTGAGAAACTTGGAAACAATTTGGCAAATCAAATTCGCTATTACATAAATAAACTCTACCCAAGTGAACTTTATAAAATAACCCGCGCAGGCGGGTTTCGTATGTGTAGCCGCGATTTATAATCGCCAGGACTGAATAAATTTTTACTTAAACCGATTTTTCAGTAGTAGTTTAGTCCGTTAAAGCGAACTTAAAATATTAGCTCTGAACTTTAATTAAAGGCGGTTTATGTCTAGAATAAAATAGTCCTGAGTAATTAGAATACAGTTTTCATATAAAACTATTTTGAAGTTTTTTAATTAGCGATAATCGCCGTAGTGATACCAATAGTGCAGAGTATTTCGCATGTTGGGATTAGAAATTTTGTTGATATCAGCAAGGGTCATTTTGCCGCTACGGAAGCGATCTGCCCATTCTTTAGGCACTTTAGGCACACTACCATCATCAACAGTATCCCATTCTCTAATTTTCTCAGTCCAATAGCGATCGCTCGCTTGTTTTGAAGAAATTTTACCCTCCCTAACTTTACGAGATAAACGCTCGGCTTTAGCTTGGGAAGTTTGCGAATTTATCATTAACATTGCTCCAATGGCAAGTAGAGTTTCTATTAACATTTTGACCCTTCAGTAATACTCAGAGTAAATAATTGATATTCCATTGTTAATTCCTCTTAATTTTTGATTTTCTCTTGTTTTTGGCGGAAGATATTTAATCTTCTATTGAGTTGTATATTTAATCATCTATAACTAGCTATCTGTTTGGCGATCGCATTTACTTCGTGTGTCCAAGGATGATCAGGATAGCACAGGCTAAAAATATCTTTACTACCCAGATAAAACATCTCTTCACACACAGGTAAAATACCAGCTACAGTTGTGCCATAAGTTGAAAATACTTGTTGTCTTAAAACCTGAAAATTCAAAGCTGGTAGTGCCTTATTAACTACTAGCATTATATTAGGAACATCTAATTTCCGAGCTACATCTACAGCTACAGCAGTACCTTGGTAATCCTGCTGATCTGGTCGGAGGATGACTACAAGAATATTGGAAATAATGATAGATAGCAGAGTTTCTTCGTTAATTCCAGGATGAGTATCAATAAAAAGATAATCTAGTTTTAAACGTTTAATTAAATGCTGAAAACCATCGTTAAGCAAGCGTGCATCATATCCCTCGCGTAAAATTCGAGAAATTTCACCAGTTTTAATACTAGAGGGAATTAGGAAAACATTACCTCTGATAGCAGCATTTTTCTGCCTCATTTTAATCAGTGGTGTAACATCATAAGCAGCCTTTTCAATTGGACAGCGACCCCACAGATAATCATTCAAAGTATACTTGACATTTCCCTCATCAAGACCGAAAAGAACGTGAATTCCAGGCGACTGAATATCCGTATCAACAATAGCAACTCGCTTACCAGAACGAGCAATTATAGTAGCTATATTAGCAGTTACATTTGATTTACCTGTTCCGCCACGGAACGAATGAACAGACACAACTTTAGACATAATATATATCCTCAAATTTTTAGTTAATATGACTAGTTGGAAAAGGGTTTAGGGGTGTAGGAGGAATAACAAGGAGGACAAGGGAGAAAAACAACTATTAAGCACTAAACACTTATTATTCACACTTATTCATTTGATTCTGACCATTTATTTCTGATATTTTTTGCCTCTTGACGCAATTTTTGAAAGTATTCACTGCGAGCAATTTCATCCACTTGACGAGCCATTTTTGTCTCATCAATTTTGATTTGGAGTTCTTGTACCTGTTGTTTTAAGCGTTGTTCGCGATCGTAGACTTCACGAACCATCTTCTGAAATACTCGTCCCAACTGTCCTAATTCGTCAGTGCGTTTCACAAGTCCTGTCAGACTTTTAATTTCAAACTCTTTTGCTTCATCAGAATCAATTGTGTTAGTACTAATTTTTTGAGCCAGTTGAGCCATTGGTTTGATAGGTTGAATCACATTTCGCTTCAGCAAGTAATTAATTAGAATAATTACTAAAGTAAAAATTCCAATAAAAATGCCGATAAACAAAGAAAAATTCTTGCGAACATTATCAAATACCTGACTAGCAGGAACATAAATAATTTGAGTGCCAAGAATTTCATTTAGCTTCCAACCAAAACCATGCTCTGTTCCATATGTTTCCACAAGACTTTTAGGTGCCATTTCGGGTGTAGTATGACAGCTAAGACACTGTGGATTTTTTATAGAAAAAGGACGAGCAGTGTAAAACAATTGCTCTCCAAATATAGTCCGAAAACCTGATTGAGTTTGCAGATTAGGTTCCTTACGGAAAGCTTCTATAAGATTAGTTTCAAAGTCGTCAGCTTGATCCTGCAAATTTGTAGGATTAAGTGTGGCATCTTTATAGAGATAATTCTGATATTCTGGTTTTGTGCGTAAATTTTCAAATACTTGCCTAGCCGCAAAACTGGGTATCGTTTCAGGAATAAATCTTTCCTGAGTTTTTTGGTAAGGCTTTAATAGCTGAATTACGTTAGTACTAGTGTAGTTTCTAACTGAATCGACCATTTGTATGAGGACTTGCGCTCTATCGCTTATTTCATTTTCTGCGGTGTATTTAAGTGCTTTTGATAAAGCAAAACCACTAAACATAATAGCGCCTATGAAAACTAGCGATAAAAGCAGAGTAAATTTGTTTGCAAGCTTGGAATTATTTATCATTATTCCTAGTCTTTATCTTTGATAAAGCTCTATTTGTAATTTCTATATAGGATTTATATTTGATTTAAGAAAACTCAGTATAGTTGATATTCCCGTTTGGAGACGCTCAGACCTTCGGTAAGTCTGTTCCCTGTTTTCTGTTCCCTCTCTTTACTAATAAGTTCATAAATCAAACCGGATTCCTATAGCATTGTATTTATCGTAGAAACTTAATAACAGAGCTACATCTGAAGAACGTCTCGAATCTCTCTTCAACGAAATATATAAATAGCTTCTAACTTTAGTTGACTGGTTAAGTAAAATTAGCTATGACTTAAGTCATAGCTAATTTATTGTTTGGTACTAGTTGGTGGTTTTATACCAAGTTTTGTTAATCACTTACGCAATGACAACTATTGAAACGGATATGATATTATCTCTTGTTCTCTTAGTCTCCAATCCCTGATCTCTATTGCACAAAGCTTTTCTGAAGGGTGGAATTTTTACTATTTGGAACTGAGGCTAATTCCAAAGGCTGTGGTATGTTGGTGGGGAATTCTGATAAAGGTAGTCTCACGGTAATACAGCAACCACTCCCTAATTTACTTTCTATTTGAAATTGACCTTTTAAAAGTGCAACTCTTTCTTGCATTTCTTGAAGTCCAAACCCCATTGGCTGTTGATCTAATTGAAACCCTTTGCCATTGTCTTCAATAGTGAGATAGACTTGCTCTGGAATTGCACTTAAATGAATATTAACTGTTGTTGCTTCTGCATGTTTGTGGATATTTGTCAGTGCTTCTTGTACAAGACGATAAAGTATTTTGCTAACCTCTAAAGGTAATACAAAAGCTAAACTCAACTGAGTAGTAGGCAAAATGCCTGTTACATGATGGAATTCTCGTACTAAAAATGCGATCGCCATGTGGAGCGATCGCTCTTTTGGTACGTCCACACGCAATGTATTAACTGAACGGCGAACCTCTTGCATAGCAAAAGAACCGAGTTGTTTGGTCTCTACAACATATCTATGAGCTTGATCTAGGTCAACTTGCCAAAATTTGAGAGCGCTTTGGAGTTGAATATTTATTACAGCTAGAGCATGTCCGAGAGAATCATGAATATTATGGGCAATGTGATTGCGTTCCCGCACAACGGTAAGATCTTCAACTTGGACAATGTATTGCTGTAGTTGCTTGTGAGCAATTGTTAGCTGTTCCCTAAGTTGGCGCTCGACCAATACCATATTCACTAGTTGTAACAAAAACAATAATCCCACACCAAACAGGATTGTATAAATAAATTGGTTTAACCAAAATTTTCTCTGCTCTAAGAGTGATAAGGACAAAGTAATGTTGCTGATAGATTGGGCTTGTAGAACCAAAAACAGAAAAAAAGTTAAAGCAGCTACTAGATAACGCCCCAAGCAATCAAACAAGAAGCAACTGCGGATTACCACTACAATCAACAGCAAGGGCCATAGTTGTAGGTATCCTAAGATAGCCCCAAATAAAATTAAGCCAACTTCAATACCTGTGTAAAGTACTTTATAAACCGTTTGACCGCGAGGTAATATCAATCCCATGAGACCGAAGATGATCAAAATTAAAAGAGATGGAACTGATAAATAAAGGGTTTGCGAGAAAACAATTGATCGCAAGGAGTCAACTATAGCAAAAGTTGCCACTAACCCCCATTCGGTATAAAGCAGAAAGCGAAATGGATTTGAGTAGATGGAATTTGAGCGGATAGGAAATGACAGACTCATAGGAAGTGGCAACTAACTCTACCATAATTGACCTCGTTACCTACCTATTTTGAATCTTTTAAATCTAATTGCAGCATCAAATAAGAATTTCAAGACTTTTGTTAGAGTATTTGCTTCCTACTCAACGAAAGTAATAGAGAAATTTACTTAGTTGTTCAACGAAAGTTGCAAGCAGATTCATATCATTTCATATCAATTACAATACATATAAAGCCTTTAGAAATGCTTCAAATAGTCTCCTTTTAATCAAAATAAACGAGCAGGTTTGTTTTGTAATTGAGATGCGATCGCCATCACCCGGTCTACCACATTAATCATATATTGGTAATCTGGTACTTTTGCATTAGGTACATACCCTACCTCTTGAGCCAAACTTGAAGGAAAATCATTCAAGGCTCGGCGGATATATTCTTGATTTTTGCGTTCTACATTCGGCCCTACCAACACTACGCCAGGCGGAATTAAATGAGGATCTTTAAAGAGTATGCGAAGCTCACTTTGGTTTAACTGGGAGCGGTAGAGATCCAACTCTGCGACTGAAACTGCACCAGCATTTGCTTTTCCTTGAGCTACCCATTCTAAAACTGTTTTAGGTGTGGGTGCAAATAATATCTCAGCCAATGTCAGACCATAAAGATTGTAAAGGGGTAAATAATATCCTGTTGCTGAACCTGGCTGACCTAATACAAGAGTTTGACTCTCTAACATTTTTAAATTGTTGAGTGGACTATCTTTACCTACAACAATAATTGAGCGCAAATTACTTTCACCAACTAAAGGAAAAAGTGGCGTGTATTGATAACGAGAAATTGCAAGAGCGGCTAAACCTGGTGGAGCAAATACTACTGACCAAACGCGTTCTTTTAAGCGTTCAATTGCTTGATTTTCATTGAAAACAGGCTCTAGCTGAATATATGCTTTCATTTTTTCAGCTAAGTAGCTATTAAAATTAGCGTATTGATTAATAATCTCTTCTCCAGCACTGTAGTTGATGACACCAATAGTTAATACACCTCCATACGCCGATTTTGATTTGCACGTACTCACTATTAAAGATAGTAGAAATAAAAGAAAGTCACGACGAGAAAATTGCCTAAACATTATTGATTATTGTTAAATTAATAATAGTGATATTTTTTAAGTTCTCTTATAGAAGAATTGTCGAATAAGTTTTGATTGCGATCTATACTGTTACAGTTAGGAGCATCCCATTTTTTTCAATATACTGCTAAGGGTTTAAATATTTAGCTAAAATACGTGTCAATTTAATGAGGAAAAATTATGTTAAGAAAATTAAAAATTGGCACGAAGGTAAACTTAATTTTGATACTAATTTTTATAATTAGTATTTTCATGACTAGTACTACACTGTCAAATTTATTACAATATAGAGCGCAAAATGAAGTTACTTCTAAAGCACTGATTCTCATGCGTACAATGAATTCAGTTAGACAATACACACAAGATCGCATAAATCCTCTACTTAAATCTAAATTGGAAACCGAAGCACAATTCATTCCAGAAACAGTACCTGCTTTCTCTGCTATCAAAATATTTGAAAATTTTCGCGATGACGAAGAATATAAGAATTTTGTATATAGAGAAGCAACACTGAATCCTACTAATTTACGAGATAAAGCTGATAGTTTTGAAACTCAAATTGTCAAACGCTTTCGTAACAATAAAAAGATTCAAGAAATTACTGGTTTTCGTAAACTTCCGCAAGGAGAAGTATTTTATATCGCACGACCACTAGCTATTACACAACAGAGTTGTCTTGAATGTCATTCAAAAGTAGAGAATGCCCCAAAGAGTTTGTTAGCAAGCTATGGTACACAAAATGGTTTTGGCTGGAAACTCAATGAAATTGTTGCTGCTCAAATCATTTCCATTCCTTCTCAAGATGTATTTGAAGATGCTATTCACAGTTGGTCTTTAATAATGGGACTTTTGATTGCTATCTTCGCCACTGTAATCTTCTTGCTGAATTTTTTAATCAAAAAAACTATTATTCAACGGATTAGAAACATGGAAAAAATAGCTCAGAAAATCAGTACTGGCAATATGAATACTGATTTCGATGAAACATATAATGATGAAATTGGTGGATTAGCAGTGGCATTTAATCGAATGAAATCTAGTTTAGAAATAGCTCTCAAGCTGCTTCATAAGCAGGACAACTAATTGAAATTAGAAAGTAAAATTTGCTGAAATTTCTGAGCCTTTTGCGGATTTGAAATTTCTGCTGCTAAAAATTTCACGAGTTCTGTACAGGATGCATAAGGGTTATTCTTGATAGCTTTTTGAACTAGAAAAGACGCTATTGGACCAATTAATTCAGCTAAATTTCGCTCGCATTGACATATAAAGCTCTCCTTATTAGATAAATTATTTAGTTGATTCGCTAGTGTTGTCGTAGATTCGGGTAAATTTTTTGACGTTTTTGTTTCCAAAATGGAAGGCTCTATTAAAGGCAGTTTTACAGTTATCTTGCAACCACCTCCTGGCTCAGTTTCAATATTGAAATTTCCTTGTAAGGCTGTCACTCTTTCTTTGATACCTTGGATACCAAAACCTGTTTTTTTTTCCGATAGGCTAAAACCTTTGCCATTATCTCTAATAACAAGGAGTACATTATTTGAATTGGCATCTACTATAATCTGTACCTTTGTTGCTTGTGCATATTTGCATATATTTGTCAGAGATTCTTGTACGATCCGATAAATAGTTGTCACTACTTTGATAGGCAAGGGAGCAGATAGGCTGATACTAGTAGAAGGCAAAATGCCAGTAGTTTGATGGAAATTGTTAACAACAAAAGTGACTAGTTCTTGTAGTGATTGTTCTTGAACATCATTTGTGCGTAAAGCATAGACAGATTGACGAACTTCATGAATAGCAACAACTCCTAGTTTTTGAGCAGCTGTTAAAAACCGTTCTGCTTCAAAGGGATCAATATGCCAAAGCTTGAGAGCCGTTTGCATCTGAATATTAAGACTTGTTAGCGCGTTACCTAAAGAATCATGTATTTCACGGGCAATACGTTTGCGTTCTTGCACTGTAGCAAGCTCTTCAATTTGCAGGAGATACTGTTGTAATTCCTCTTGTTTTAGTAATAACTCGTTGTAATGCTTAGATACCATGGTATTATCCATCTAATTTAATACTAACGGACTATTTCACAGTACATATTGCCTTGCTTACTTGCAATATCAAACTTTAGTTGAGTTTATCCTTGAGATTAAAGTCATATCCTTACTCCACAAAATTAATTGGTTGATTTCCGGATACACACCCCAGAATGCAGGTATGAAATCGGGGACTTTTATTTAAATCCTTGATATTTATCTGAGTTGGGTTATGAATTTACGCAGCCATTAAATAAATTTTTGGCGTTGTTTAACTACTTATGTTTCATACTGGTAAGCTCAGATCTTGCACCCAACCGAACAAAGTCGTTAAAAGCAAATAAAAAGTCAAAAATGTGACGTTATATAAAGGAGAAGATATAATTAAAAACTAAGCAACAAATAAATTAACAACCACAGTAATATTACATAGATAGCTGTAAAAAACTGCAAGATACTTTTGATAATGCTTCCCATTATCTAGTCAGGACAAACGCACATTAAAGTGTTAAAACGACATACAAGTATAAGTTATAGCGTTAATCTTGACATGTATACGGAATACCGCATTTAGAAATAGTTGAGCAATAGTATAGATCAAATGTCCAACAAACCGTCTCAAAAGGCTAACACAAACAATATGCATCACTCAGATAAATGGCAGGTGAGGTTAGCACAAGTAGCATATCGCTTTAACCGACAATATGAAAATCAATCCTTTGAACTGCCAACAGAGGTGCAAGCAATGCCAATATATCGAGAGTGGGTGAGTGGGATATTGGCAGCAAAAATAGTTTCTAGTTTTTGGGAAATAGCTCAACCACAAAAGAACCAGCACTGTTTGGATATAGGCTGCGGTGTCAGCTTTTTGATCTATCCTTGGCGAGATTGGCAAGCGTATTTTTATGGACAAGAAATCAGTACTGTAGCGCGAAATACTCTCAATTCCCGTGGTTCGCAGTTGAACTCGAAGCTATTCAAAGGTGTCGAACTAGGTGGCGCTCATCAGTTAAACTACTCTGGTGATCAGTTTGACTTAGCGATCGCCACAGGATTTAGCTGCTATTTTCCACTTGAATATTGGAGTACTGTGTTAGTGGAAGTCAAACGGGTATTGAAACCAGGTGGACAATTTGTGTTTGACATCCTCAATCCTGAACAACCTTTAGCTGAAGATTGGGCAGTTTTGGAAACTTATTTGGGTGCTGAGGCGTTTTTAGATCCGATAGCAGAGTGGGAAAAAATAATCAAAACTGCTGGTGGTAAAGTAGTTGCACGGCAATCAGGAGAATTATTCGATTTGTACAAAGTGCGTTTTTGATAGTAAGCTTCAATCCAACTCTAGCTAAATGGCACTTAACTAGCAGTTAATAAATTTTAAGCTTGAAGATAATTTTATACCAGAGGGTGCAATCAATTTAGCTTGATAGCAAACACATTAGCCTACGGAAATGCCACAAATCTTTACCAAGCCAGATAGTTGCTTGTTTACCGAAGGGACTCTCATCAAGAATAGCTTGCATTTCTTTCTTGAATACTTCGTCGCCATTGTGGCAAAGAATATGTACTGGTTCAGCACCCAATTCCAACAAGAAACTAACAACACTAATAATTAGGTCTGGTTCGCCATAGATTGCAAACTTCTTGCCATGAATCCAAGCGTAGGAATCGGTCATTGCATCAACTAAGCGACCGCGTTCGATTTCTAATTCTTGGGGAATGGGCTTACCAGTCAATTCTGACAATGTCATCAGAAATTCATCTGTACCCTTGACACCAAAGGGACGTAAAACCTTAGTTTCCTGATTCCACTTGGTTTTAATATACTCACGAGTCTTTGGAGTCGTATAAGCTTGCAGAGCAACAGTAGCTTCGGCGTTGCAAGCTTCAGCAGCATCTTCTAACTTAGTACCACCTGGGTACATTTCATATTCACCGTTGTTCGGTGAATCAAAGTAATCGCTGGTATCAGAAAGAATTGTGTAATCTACTTCCATCAAACCCAGCATCCGTTTGAGTTCCCGGTTGTTGCCAACGTAGGTATCGAAGCCAGGGATGAAGTTGATTTTACCGTTAGTTTTGTCTTTCTTTTTACCTTCACTCAGATTAGATAGAATTCCCTTCATCATGTTGTCGTAACCAGTGATGTGGGAACCAACAAAGCTAGGAGTGTGAGCAAAGGGTACAGGAAAATCTTCGGGAATAGAACCAGCATTCTTAGCGTTGGTGATAAATGCACCCAAGTCATCACCGATAACCTCTGCCATACAGGTGGTGCAAACAGCAATCATCTTGGGCTTGTAGAGCGTATAAGCAACACTCATACCTTCAATCATGTTGTTTAAACCACCGAACACGGCTGCATCTTCTGTCATAGAAGAAGAAACAGCAGAGCATGGTTCTTTGTAGTGACGGCTGAGGTGAGTACGGAAGTATGCAACGCAACCTTGAGAACCTTGGACAAAGGGAAGAGTTCCTTCAAAGCCGAGGGCTGCAAACATTGCACCAACTGGTTGACAACCTTTGGCTGGGTTAACTGTTAGTGCTTGACGGGCAAAGTTCTTTTCACGGTAATCCCAGCCTTTTGTCCATTCAGAAACGCGCTCTACTTCTGCGTCAGAATGTGCGCCTTCAAATTGTTCGTGCTTGTTCTTGAAGAGTTCAGTATACTCTGGCTGTTTAAATAGATCTACGTGGTCTACGATTTTGTCAGGATTCTGTGGCATCTTTGTATCTCTTTTGCTTGCTGGGGTGAGTGATGGGGTTTACGGATCGCAGATCAGGGATTGGTGATTGGGAATCGGGGAATGGGAATTGGGGAAGAATTCTAACCTAATTCCTAATCCCCACTCCCTAATCCCTAGTCCTCAGTTCAGACTTTTTTTTAGGCAACTTTGGTTTTAGCTTCTTTCTTGTTCCAAGGAGTATTAACTAATCCCCAAGTTGGGCTATTGAGTGCTATATCCATGTCGCGAGCGAAGATGGCGAAGCCGTCGTAACCGTGATAAGGACCAGAGTAATCCCAAGAGTGCATTTGGCGGAAAGGTAAGCCCATCTTCTGAAATACATACTTCTCTTTAATACCAGAAGCAATCAGGTCAGGTTTCTTAGCTTTGACAAATTCCTCGAACTCGTAGGCGGTAACGTCATCGTAAATAATTGTGGCGTTATCGATGTAGTGGGTGGTGCGCTTGTAGTCGTCGTTGTGTCCAAATTCGTACCCAGTACCAATCACTTTGATACCCAAGTCTTCAAAAGCAGGTACAACGTGACGAGGACGCAGACCGCCAACATAGAGCATGACGGTATTACCTTCAAGGCGAGGGCGGTACTTCTCGACTACCGCATTCATGATTGGAGTATACTTAGCGATCACCTTCTCTGCGTTTTCTTGAATCTTAGAGTCAAATTTAGCAGCAATCTCGCGCAGAGATGTAGCAATCTTGGTAGGACCAAAGAAGTTAAACTCCATCCAAGGCATACCGTAAGCTTCTTCCAATGCACGGCAGATGTAGTTCATAGAGCGGTAGCAGTGGATCAAAACTAACTTAGCCGCCAAACCATTAACCAGTTCGTTAACAGTACCGTCACCAGACCACTGAGCAACAACACGTAAGCCCATTTCTTCGAGTAACATCCGGCTTGCCCAAGCGTCACCACCGATGTTGTAGTCACCAATCAGGGCTATATCATAGGGTCCAGGTTCAATTGTCAGCGCATTTTCTTTCTTCGCTTTGTCAAAGCGAGGGAACATGTGATCGCGCAGAGCATCGTTAGCGATGTGGTGTCCCAGAGACTGGGAAACACCCCGGAAACCTTCACAACGCACAGGTACAACGGGCTTGTTGAGTTGTTTGGCAGCTTTCTTTGCTACAGCTTCGATGTCATCTCCAATCAGACCAATAGGACACTCAGACTGAACGCTGATACCACGGTTGAGAGGGAAAAGTTCTTCAATTTCTTCAATAATCTTGGTAAGTTTTTTGTCACCACCAAAAACGATGTCTCGTTCTTGGAAGTCAGAGGTAAAGTGCATGGTGCCGAAGGAGTCAACACCTGTTTTACCAACATAGTAATTACGACGGCCAGACCAAGACCAGTAACCGCAACCAACAGGACCGTGGCTGATGTGAACCATGTCTTTAATGGGACCCCAGACCACACCCTTGGAACCTGCATAGGCACAACCACGGGCGGTCATCACACCAGGAACAGATTTGATGTTGGACTTAACGCCGCAGTCGGATTTGCCTTCTTCATGAACGTTAAGATGTTTTTCTCGCTTTTTGCGAGATTTTTCAGGGTACGCTTGGAGAACGTCTTTAATTAGTTCTTTATGTTCTTCTATGATGTTCTTGTTTTCTGGAGGTGTCATAGTCTGCCTCGGTTAGACTTATGGGTTCGGGTAATTGCAGGTATAGAAGGGAGGATTAGAGAAAAGGAAGGATGAAGGCTGAAATAAGGGATGATTTCATACTTCATACTTCGTACTTCATGTCTTTCCTATTTTCCTATCTCTGATTGAGAGGGTTAGGATTACTTAGCAGAAGCTTCTGCTGGTTTACCAATGATTTCTGCGTGCTTGGTATCATCGTCAAGAATACCGTACTCAATCAACAGTGCTTCTAGTTCATCCATATCCATAGGAGTAGGAATGGTGAGCTTAGTGTTGTTGATGATCTTCTTAGCTAATGCGCGGTATTCCTGAGATTGGTTGCTGTCGGGTGCATACTCGTTAACAGTCATACGACGCAATTCTGCGTGTTGAACGATGTTGTCACGAGGTACGAAGTGGATCATCTGGGTGTTGAGTCTTTCAGCTAGGTTTTCGATTAGTTCAGCTTCCCGGTCAACTTTACGGCTGTTACAAATCAAACCACCTAAGCGTACACCACCAGAGTGAGCATACTTCAAAATACCGCGAGCGATGTTGTTTGCAGCGTACATCGCCATCATTTCACCAGAGGTAACGATGTAGATTTCTTGTGCTTTACCTTCACGAATAGGCATAGCGAAACCACCACATACAACGTCACCCAATACGTCATAGGATACGAAGTCTAAGTCTTGGTATGCACCGTTTTCTTCCAAGAAATTAATGGCAGTGATGATACCACGACCAGCACAACCTACACCAGGTTCGGGACCTCCAGATTCCACGCACTTAACATCGCGGAAACCTTTTAACATTACTTCTTCAATTTCTAAGTCTTCTACTGCACCTCTTTCTGCTGCTAAGTGCAGCACAGTGGTTTGAGCTTTACTGTGAAGCATCAAACGAGTGGAGTATGATTAACAAAAGAGTCAGTCTACTATGAGCATTTATGCGAGTTGGTTACGTCAGAGTTAGTACGCGAGAACAAGATGAGGGAAATGCTTTGGAGCAACAGACAGCCCGTGTCGAGAAGGCAGGTGCTGTCCTAATATTCTCAGATATTGAGAGTGGGCGATCAGATAAGCGTAAGGAATTTAACAAAATGCTTGCCATGTGCAAGCAAGGGAAAATAACTGAAGTTGTGATCACTCGTATTGACCGTCTAGCACGGAGTGTGATTACTATCCACAGAACTTTAGTAACCCTCGAAGAGTATGGAGTTAAATTAATTGTCTTAGATGCTCCAGTTGACCCATCATCACCTTTTGGGTGGTTCAGTGTTAACCAGATGGCAGGTTTGGCAGAATTTGAATCGAGATTACTTTCGGATCGGATTAGGCACGGTTTGAATTATTTCCGCGAACAGAAGAAAGCAGCCCCACGTCCACCTTTTGGGTATCAGAGGGTTGATGAGAAATATGCACCCGATATGATGCTGCATGAGTCAGGTAAATCTAACTGGGCGATCGCATCCGAAATTATTGACTATTTTTTATGTGGCAACGCCACACTGAGAAGTACCGCAAAGCATATATTGGACACTTATAAAATTTCATGGACAGCAGCAGGACTGAGGTATTGGCTAACTAGCCCAGTACTACGAGGGCATACTGCTTACAATATCAGAGGAAATCTGAACAATCCCGAAAAGTGGGAAATACATCAAGATACTCACGAACCACTACTCTCTAGCGATAAATTTAAGCTTATACACAGAAAACTGGAAGACAACCGACATAAGTATAGTTACGGCAACAACAAGGATAGTGCTAAAGAGCCATTACCTTTGGTGGGGCAAATTATTTGTGGCGATTGTGGGTATAAGTGCTTTTGTAAAAAAATAAAGTGGTCAACTTATCGAATCAGATGCAAAAAACACGAAAATTTAGGAGATGCTTTTTGCGGGAACGAAACTAGTACATATCTGCCGGATATTATTTCAGCCGTAGATGCAGCTTTAGCCGCTAGGTACGAGGAAATCAGAAAATACACAGTAGCTAATTTCTCATCAAATGATGATGATAGCCCTGAGCTAGTCGTTAGGCAAGAGCAATTAAAAGCGCTTAAGTCGTTGCCCCAAAGTCCCATTATTCAAAACGCAATCGAACAAACAATGCTAGAGATACAAGTACTCAAGCAAAGAGAGGTTGCAGCAAAGCAGGTAAGCACTGAATTAATAAAAACGCTAACTACCTGCTTTGAAAACGTTGGATATTGGGATGACTTGTCTTGGCTAGACAAACAACCAATCTACAAAGACTTGGTTGATTTTGTGAGAGTTCTTAATGGCGAGATATTAGAAATTAAGCTACTGGTTTAACCAGCTTTTCATATTCAACTTTAAATTCTTCTTCTGTCATAGCCATTAGTCGTTTTCTTGTGTCTGAGTCTAGATGCCGGATTGAGTACCATCTTTGGGCTGTGCGAACCAAAATTTGTGCTGCTGTTTCTTGCATGATGAATGTCCTGAAGCGCTAATTTTTACGTTAATCGAAGAATTGAAACTTTTCTGTATCAGCTAGAGCGCGGATAGCTCCCCAGGCTCGTAGCGGTTGTCGCGCCCATCTTCCCAGGTGACTCGATACAATTCGTCTGTTATCACCTGGACGACTTCTCCTATTTGATTGTGACGGGCATGGTAGGGGTCGGATATCGTCACGCGATCGCCTACCGCAAAGGCGAGATTGCATTCTTGGAGCCTGTCTGGTTCCTCTGTTTGAGGCTCAACCACTACTTGTAAAACTGGCTTTTTCGACTTCTCTAGTTGTGGCGTATATTGACACTCAACCTCCGTCCGTACTTCAGTAGTATTTTGATTGTCTACGTAGACAATAGGGCATTGTCTACGGTCGTGTAGACAATCTTTTTCCTGACTATATAAGGGTTCTTGGTCGCATTTTTGGCTATTGTCTACATTGTCTGCACTCTTAAAGTCTTTTTCTGGATTCCTCTTTTGAAATGCAATAAATCTAACGGAGCGCCCCTTACGTACAACTTCGCCGTAACCCATTTGGGTCATCTTTTCAAAAAGGTCAACAACATAAGCGCCCACCTCTCTGCCTGCGGATTTTGCACGGCTTTGAATGGAACGAGAATCTTTATAAACATCACGGGCGCTGATGCCATCAGGATGCTTGCTAAGTGCCGCAGCGTGAATTTGCAGCATAATTGAGGCAATATCATCACTGGTGCTAACTTTCTCTTGCAATATATGAAAGGCGCTGCGGTAGTATTGGGCGAAGACTACAGCCCGCTTTAAGGTAGCTAGAGAAAGGGTTTTGATATCAGTGGTGGATGGGCTGTAGTAGCACTCAATGAGGTGCAAAGCCAACGCTATACGCAGGATATGAGTATCAAGTTTGTTCATCCAGGTGCGGATACCTGCGTGAGAAATTTGTTCGATTTGGTCGCCAATAATGTTAACCAGCTTGGCAAAATACTTTTGAGCATCTGGCGCTATTTTGACCGTCTCTGGGGTTAAATTATCCAACCACTCATAAAGTGCCGGGAGGTGATCACTAAGGCGGCAATAAGCCCCAGGTATGTACTGCTTCTTGCGTTCTTCGGGTACTGCAAACAAGAAACGGGCTTGCATCCCATTTCCGTCATTAGCATCCTTAAAAACCTTGCGAAAAACATCATTTTGGATGCCGCCAGCCAGTGATACAGCCGTGCCAGCAATGCTGTAACTGTTTTCAATGTCGGTGCGGTCAACAAACGTTGGCTTGTTGTCCCAGAGCTTAAGCACCAACTCCATAGCCTCAGTTTCACTACCAGAAAATTGGTTAAGGGAATTAAACAACCCTTTGATTTCATCCCGCGCCCACAACGAACCGTGATTTCCTTGCTCTGATAGTCGTTTGAGGATTGATTGAATAGTGGCAACTTCAAAAAGATACTTCCTCAAACCTGGTTTTTCCGGTTCTTGGGCTTCGGTATCTCCAGATTTTTCATACTGCACAATTGCCCGCTTGTATTCCTTACTCCTTTCCTTGTAATCAACGTCAGCGCGTAGCTGCATCTTACGTAGTGGCGAAAAAACAAGGTTATCAGCGCGGGTTTTACCTTTACCAGAAGGTAGGACAGTGCAAGTCCAGTTAATAGCAGGGACACCGCCGTACTCATCCAGCGTAAACGTTCCCGCCAATGACGATACTGCGGGCAACAAAGCCTGCCAAATCATTACAGGGTCAATATTAAGCCTTTCAGCATCATGCTTAATGTCGCGGGCTAGGGGCGCGGGTAACACCTCATCCCAGTTAATTTTGGCTTGGCTGTAATCCATTAAAGATTTGAGCCTTAATTCATCTTCTGGTAGAACCTCACCAGCTTTTACCCGTTCACTAGCAACAATCGTGTCAAATAGTTTACGTTTTACTCTATCCTTGTACTGGTCGTAAAGACTGTCAAGTTTTTGACCTTCTACAAACTCTGAATAATTAGAACCGAGGATGGTGTAGACAATGCCGACAATAGCCTGAATTGTACTTTCATCATCACTTTGAGGTGTAGACAATGACGTAGACAATAAGCCATTGTCTACGTAGACAATAGATTTTCTACTTAAATGGTTGTTTGTACTGGTATTAGTTTTATTCTTTTTTAACCATGCTTCATAGCATCCTTGTAACTTTTCATCATCTAAGCTGGGATGCTTGGCGATCGCATCGGCTTTTCTCCACCAACCCTCAGCTTCCCCACGAACATCAGAACCAAGTGGAGGCGTACATTTGGCACAGAATTGGTCATAAAGCGCGCGTGGGTCGCCGTCGTAATCAATGCCCAGTTCATAGAGCCTACGGGCAGTAGCTACCAAATTAAGGCTAAGTTTCTGGGCTGCTGTGTTCCGCCCGCCGTCGCCCGTGCCATGCTCTACTAAATTTCTATCATCACGTCCTAGAAAAATTTCTAGGGGTGGTCTAGCAGTGATTACGGGCGTTTGTGGTTTTGGAGTTTCTGCGGGTGTTGGTACAGGCTGATTATGGTTCAGCATCAACTCAATCACCCACATGGGACATTCGGCAACCTCGACATCCTGGGGCGATCGCACCCAAAAATAATTCCCAGTCTCTGGGTGTGCTGATGGTGGCAGTACGCTTTGGCATCCGTTCCAGCGAAATTCTAGCTGCTGTTCCTTGCCGTCGTCACCCTTGACCCCAGTCTTAAGCTTGACAGTTTTTACCACCTCCCAAAACTCACGCGGGACGTAGTACAGCAGTTGCCTACGGTTAGGTTTACCAGAGCTAAAAATTACTGTGTCGGGTAAGTCGCCACCAGAAAGCTTTTGTAGAAGTGCCTCGGCTGCGTGTCCATCTGCGTCAATGGCTAAAATTCCGCCAGATACTTCCCCTGTGCGGATGCCGTAGCCCTTAGCCTTGCAGAAGCGCTTTTTGATCTCCCCAGTTTTTTTGTCTTCAAAATCTTCATAATCGCCCTTCTGGACTTTGTGAGCGATAGCACTCCTAGAAAGTGGCGGTTCGTTTGCCCAGTTCAGCCGATAAGGCTGCTTTTTACCGTTTACTGGGGTTAACATCCAGTCTTCGGGAAGATGTCCCAGTTCCAACATCAGATGTTGAGATTTTTGGTAGGATTCACTATAATGTTGTGTATTCAAGATTTGATCTCCTTAAAAGAAAGATAAGGAGAGGTCAACATTACTGCCAAAGCTTTTTAGTTACGTCTGGAACACCTAGCGATGTAGCAGAGCTGGCACTTTTGCCAGCTTTCTGTGAAAATTAAAATGAATTTTTAGTTTTTTTGTGGCTTTGGCAATAATGTTGAAGCCTCTTTTTTTAGGTAATCGCGCTAAAGCGTATCTTTTTTTATATTTCCCACTCCGATTTCACTCAAAAAGAGAATTGCTTCTACCTTATGTAAATGTAAGATTTTGCATAAGCTTATTCGCTCCATTTTTACTCTTTTATTAAAATAAGCTGAAAATCTTGCTGTAGAACAGCTTGCACCCAGATGTAAAGCTTTGTTAAGCATATGTTCCACCCGTAGAGGAACCAAGCTTTAAAACTCCTTCTTGCCAACGAAAAGACGCAAATTTATGAAAATTCTTGCTACTACGCTTCCTTGCAAGCGCCGTTTTCCAGTGACGAAATAGGTTCTCATTGCTTTGTTGTAAGGCATTGAGCCGCATCATAACCGAAGGATCGGTTTTGGCCGCATAATCGCAAAATAGTAAAAAGTTCACTGATAAACATTTATCCTTAGTAAAATTTTTCACAAGATTTTTAGCTTCTCGCTTTCCTTGCGGAGATTTAATTTCATCTAGATAATATGAGCAAATTTTTTGTCCATCCAAGATGGACAACTTAAAGTAAGGCTGCAAAGCCTTCTCAAATTCCCCATCAATAAGATCTTTAATAATATTTGACAGTAAAGCTGCGGCGGAAAGATCTCCAAACTTAGCCCAAGGATATGCCCCAGCTTCATAAATTTTCTTCAGATGCGGCTCTGCTGTTTGAACCAACTCCCACAGTCTTTGGAAAAAATCGACTTGCAGTATAACTGTTAGCCGATCCCACTCGGTAATCTGCCCTGACTCTACTAGGTTTGTTAGTGGGTCTCCCCTGAAATTAAATATTGACCACCAATATTGAGATTGCAGATTACATTTGCCTCGCATTGCTAGCCAATGGTTTTGTTGGTCTGGGCTAAGATCAATCTCCCAGTAAGCAGAGCTAGGTAGTTCTAGTAGGTTCCGTATAATCATCTTTGCGGAGATCAATTCCAAGTTCTTGTTAGCCGTCATTGCAAATCGCCCTATCCCTCTCCTCTCTCAGCTAGAAAAATTTGTTTAGCAGTTAAATTCAAATCTGGAAATGTTGGGGAAACCTCCTCAAATCGAATCTGAAATCTTGGCTTTTTTTGATGATATGGATTAAGTGGGAAGTAACGCGGTTAATGGTATTCGGGCTACTGTCTCATTATGAACTAGAGCCATTGCCGTTCCCGCCTTGCTTAAGCAAATACTCCCAGATGCGGCGGATTTCAGCCTGATTTTGTTTGATAACTTCTCGGTCAGTTTCAGCCTCTACAATGTAGTCAGCGATCGCCTCGGTTAAGTCACTAACATCTTTTGTTAGTTCTGCGATCGCAGCAGTATTAGCTTGCTGCTGAGATGCGGTAATTGCCAAAATCTGTTCAATGCGGTCAAGCCGGCTTGGTTGATCGGTCATGGTTCCTGCCTTTCTTTAGATCGTAATTCTCCTTTTTCACGAGCCTCCCTAATACCAGTCTCAACAAGAAAAGCTGCAAGGTTAGCTGTTGTCCGCCCTTGAATTTTTGCTAACTCCTCCAAGTCTTCAAAAACATAATCTGGCACAGTAATAGAAAATTTTTTACTCACTTTTGTTTTTGGAAACACTATATCTCCTCAATGGTACATTTTCGGACGCTTAAAGAGAACTAATCAGCACCCATTTAGAATAAAACAGCTATCTATTCTAAAAAGATTCTTGAAAGCATCTATTTAGGTGCTATATTAGCAAGTATAGACGCAAGCCGGCAAGGAAAGCGTAAATCCTGCGGGTAGCAAGCCTTAAAGTCGTGCGTTAGTACGGCAGGCATCAACATATCTGCATCAATAGTCACGCCCTGTTTCGGCAGTGGTGGCGGATTTGTGTGTGTTTCTGAACCATGAAAAATCAATAGCTGACCGACCACTTAGCCCGGAGAAAGGGGACACAGGGAATGTAACGGAGCAAAGCCCCTCGGTTTTCAACAGCCTTAATCCGGCTGCTATCAACCGAGTGAGGATTTCAAGAAATGCCAAGACAAGTACGCGCAGTAATTAGCCCTGACCTAGTACCCATAGCAGAAAGTGTTATGGCTGCTACAGGCATTGCAACCCACAGCCAGCTAGTTTGCCTTCTAATTAAAAATTTTGGAACCGAGCTTTCCCAAAGACTAAAGGGCGAAACAACGACACAGGGGCGTCAATCATGAAAATGGTTTTTGTTTTGACAATCCGGCAAGATAGCCAAGATGTCGTGAAACAGCTAGAACTGGATTTTTTAGAATTTTTGATTCCTGGAATCGGCGAAACTCTTGTATTTACGGGAGTTGATATCACGGGAATTGAAAACTCTGGTTCTTCTACCGCGATCGCGACGGTAGTCAAAATTTTAAATCTTGTCGATCTGGTCGCGTCAGAGGTTTCTGTGTGTATTCTTTGTGAAGCTCAGGAAATACTACCTTATGGCGTTGCTTTTACAAACGCATTCAATCGCAACTGACACAGCAAAAATCAGTGGATTGCAATGATGCCTAGTTATGTTTCATGCCCGTTTCATAAGTCTGTTTCATGTTTCAAAGGTTTTGTTTCGTGAAACATGTTTCAACGGTTTCATCAATGTTTCACGTCACTAAACAGTGTGAAACAGCATTCCCCCCACGAAACGCGAAACATGAAACAGAACGCAGCAAATAAGTACATGTGAGCAATAAATGCAACTGCTGTACCTAGTCTGCACTTTGTGACAGTTGCGATAAAAATAAGACGGAGAAAATTAAAATGCCTCGAAAAAAGCAAGAAGACGTCTTGGTGTTCCAAGATGTTCAAACAGAACAGTCTGAAGCCCTTACACCGCAAAGGATACGCGAACCTAAGAAGATTATCCAGTTAGTTATAGACGCTGGTCGTTCATCCATTAAGTATCAGGCGTCTACGGATCGCGAAACTGGCACACCAGCAAGAAAGATTGACTCATTAGTCTGTCCTGTATCATCTGTACCTTTCGGTGAGCAAGGCGCTTTCAGTATGTCTCGCTCTAAGGATGAGAGCAACAAAGACTTTATCGAGTATTGGGTGGTAGGTTCGGCAGCCAGGCTACAGGGTAAAGAATACGTTGCAATGACTGATGGGTATAATCACAAAGTTATTTACTTTCCTATTCTTTGCCTTGGTGCGATCGCATCCCTGCCGAATCTCTATGAGTTATCCGTTGGTACAAGCCCCAGGCGGAGAACTTTACACATTAACTTGAGTACTTTGAGTTTGGCTGATCCAACAGAACTTAAGAAGGGGATAAGTGCTTGCAAATGGATAACAGTTGATGGCATCCGTTATCGATTGACGTTTGTTAAAAGCGGCTTCCTGCACTATCCAGAAGGATATGGAGCAAGTTTGTGGATGCAGCCCAAAGTAGCAGATGACAAAGAGTTCCTGACTTTTGACATTGGTTATGGGACTTCAACTGTTAGTCAATATTCCAATTACGGCAGTTTGCCCAAGCGCGTTGCTGCTAGTCCTAACGGCGGTGGCGGTGTTGCAACTCTTGTCCGCAAGTTCTCAAAGGCACTGAGACAGGGTGATTCTTCAGACTCAATTGAGCGCGAACATCTTAGGGAAATGTTAGAGACTGCAACCATCACCCCAGATGGCAAGGTAAGCGCTTTTGCTCCAGATGGAAAAGATGTAGGGGAAGCGCTTAAGGCTGGTATTTCAGCTTGGATTCAAGACTCAGCGCTAACTGATGCGATCGCAGACCTGAGCATCAAAGCACGACGTAACAAAGTAGGGCTTTGTGGTGGAGGCTTTGCAATCGCCCCTGTACATCAAATGATTCGTGAAAGGCTCACATCAGCCAGCGTACCAGATGAAAACTTGATGCTGACTGACAATCCAGAAACCATTGCCTTGTCGCAAATGAAACAAATAACAGGAGAAGCGAATGCTCAACAAGCGGCTTAATTACAACATTCCAGCCGATTTGACACCTCAGATTCGACTACTTGCAGACCAAGACGGCGTAACTCCTGCATACTGGCTACGCAAAGCATTGGAAGAAGTGGTTAGAGAAAGGCTATCTGGTGGAAATTTTTCCACCACAATAAATCTGAGCAATTTGGAGGCGTTCAATAATGACTAGCAAACAAGAATTGCTAATAATGCTTGTTTCAACTGTGCTTGCGGGACTAGGTGCTGGCTCTTTGGCTACTCGCTATTTAGGCAGAGATACATCAATAGCTATTGGCGGCACAGTTTTTTTAGCGGGTACAGGAATACAAATTGTACAACCTGCAAAAAAAAGATGAATAACCTTGAGCCAGTTTACGAGACTACACAGTTGCAACGTGGCGCTGTCTACCAAATCAATGGGACGCTCTACCAGTACCAATATCCTGACCCTTACGCACGAATCGACCATCCGCGCTTTTGTTTTCGTTGTTTAGATGGTCAACGCCGAAAAGCAGATTTAGTTCTGAACAAAAACACCATTCGCAAAGCCTACCTAGTACCTGGGTACAAGGCACAACGCGGTTCTCAGGTAATAGGTGAAGCGATACAACAAAGTTTGTTTTAAGGAGGAGAGATCGCAGGATAAATCAGCCAGAAATACCGCGATCTCCTCTTCTGCAAGTCGGAAAAACTAAGCATTATGAGAATTTTACAATGAACAAACCTCTAGGATACTATGGACTGTCGCACGACAACCCACTAATTAAAGACATCGCTGAAGAATGGGGAGAAGGACTGGAACGCCTACGACCAATTGATAAATATTGGTTGATTGCTCGATTAGCCACGGAGGCACATTTACAGTCCCCAGATTGGGAAACTACTTTAAGCGAGGAAGCACTAGAAATAGATGATCGGCTAGACGAAGTGCCGTTTCCTTTGCTGCTTCAGTTGGGTAGGGCATTGTTTGAGCGCGATAAACCTCTAGGCTTTTGGGGTTTCGACCACATCAATTCTCCAAAACTCATTGAGGACATGGTTGAAACTTGGGGCGCGGCTTTAGAGGGCTGCCCAGATGGCGATGCTTGCTGGCTAATCGCTCGCATGGCCCAAGCAGCTTGGAGTCATCTGGCGGACAAGTTGGATGAGTGGGAAAGCGATCAAGCCGAAGAAGTAGTTGGGCGCAAACACCAATTAAGTTTTTACGAAAAACTATGGCTCATTCAAGCGCTTTTGATGTTGGAAGAAAGATTTAGAGATTAGTTTTAGCAGGCTGGGTATTGTACTCAGCCTTAAAACCTTCGATTCCGTAATTTAAAAAGGACAGGCTGTGACAAATCATGTCAATTTTGAAGAAATATTGCAGTACCCACAACCCTCTGATTCGAGACATCAGTGAGACATGGGGCGATAATCTTGAACACGCTACAGAAGGCGAACTAGTAAGGCTTGTTGATGGGCTGGGTAATATTTTTGGAGGCGATCGCACAGGTGCAACTGAAGAGGTAATCAATCGGACGCTTGAACATGACGAACTGGAGATCCGTGAAATCATCGGGCTGTTGAGAGCAATTCTTGAGGTACTGGCACTTTATTGTGAGGAGTAATGGTCATGAAACTACGAGAAATCGCGTTAACCACTTCATTAGAAGTAATTAAATTTGGCTTTATTTTGATGTTTCTCTCTATAACCTGTGCAGTTTTCAGCCACGGTGCTGATCGCATTGAGCAGGCAAAGGGTGAAGAGTACCAGCTTGTGTGGCGTAATCGAGCCAAGGCTTTTGAAGGCTTAGGGATTTGTGCCACAGCTGTTACGGCAGGTGCAGCAGTAATAGGCGTAGTGAGTGCTAAAACTTAAAAACCATGTACAGAAAGCAGATGTATTTAGGCTTGGTTGGTTTAGGAATCTGCTTTCTGCCTTGGCTAATGCCTTTAATACCTAGAATCAGTGCGTATGCCCAGGCAGAACGATTTAAAGCAGAAACGGCTTTAAGGGCTGAGAATCTTAAAACCAGTGAAAAATTGGAGCGCGATCGCATTGAGGAAAGAGCAAACACCAGCGATGCACTGTATGCGGCTGGGGTGATGCCTACCACAAGAAAACTCAGAATTACCAATTATATAGACAACCGTAAACGTAACCCTAGACCAGACACAACCATTTACCAAGATGACGAGATTGTGCAGGTATTTGACTCAACCGGACGCTGTATAGGCGAAATTTCAGAGGGTATCTGGAAGTGGAAACACAAAGTTAACGGCGTGTGTAAAGGTGTTCAAAACGTTCAACCAGTAAGGAGAAAAAGTAATGGCATTGGGAGCGAGTAAAGGCGATTCAACAAACGAACCTGGTAGTGGAAGCACTAGCAGTTCAGACAAAAAACAAGGTAAAAAGCGCACTATAGGCGAACTTATTGATTTCTGTGCAAAAACCATTGTGTTGGTTGTGGGACTACCGATTAGATTTGCAGCAGCAATAGTTAATCAGTTTGTGGCTAATGGCGGAGCAGGCAGAGCCGTAGTAGGAGGGCTACTTTTTATCGGTGGCTCGATGATCAGTGCAGATTCTGTCTGGCAACTACTGTTTTTAGGGCGTCCAGTGTTCCCCTGGTTTGAGGAAACTTGGGCTTGGCAAAATGTTTTAGCCGCAGTTTTTAACCCTTTTTTCTACATGGCTTTTTTGATTGCGGTTGGGTTGCAGGTTGTAGAGGCTCATGCGTTACGCGGCAAGAATCCGGACTCTGCAAGGCGTGAACTGCAAGATCACATGGTTTATGACCTTGAAACTAAGCCAGGTGGAAAAATTGACCTAGTAGGCGATTTGTGGAAGGACTATAAAACTGCTGGGGTACGCGATCGCTCTAGTGCAGGGTTTGTAACGATAGCTATTTGGGTGTTTGACTTAGTTGCAACTTTTGCAGCTCGCAATCCTTTTGCGTACACAGACCCCCTAATGATTCTAGGTTGCATCTTATTTAATGTCGGTACGATGTTAGCTGGTGAAATGGGCTTTGCAATTTGGAAGATGACTAAAGATTAATAAGTGAAAGCAATATCCCTCAAGACTTTTGCAGCCTTGAGGGATATTGCATATAAGAATAAGGATAGTCTATGCAGAATATACCAAAAATTACAACCAAGGAAACAGAAGCGTTACGCGAACAGTACCCCAGTCTTTCTTATTTAGAAGCTGGCAACATTGCAGAATGGTTGCAAGAACGTAAAGACCAGCTATTTGAAATTGCCAGAGAGTCTGAGAGCGAGGCGGATTTTGCTCGTGTCTTAGGTTTGTTGTCTGGTGGAGTGGGTATGCTCTGTTACGCTGTAAACCCTTTGGCTTTGATGGGTGGTGTAATTGGCGGTGCAGCGTGGGTGTGGTTTGTAGTCGAACATTACAACCGCACCAAGGAGATTGCACCACTGCCTTTTGTGCGAGGTAATTTTATAGATGCGATCGCACGTGCCGGAGATTATGACGCACGAGCTACGCATCAAATCGACCATCACGCCGAAACAGTAAAGTTTTTGGAACGACACGAGGCTGAGGAATACGCTTTTCTTCACGCCCAATTTGAAAACGTTAACCAGTACCTTAGCCAGATTGAACCAGGAAAACGCTTTTACGCTTATCGTTGGATGTTTGGCTGGTTCGGTAAGCTCAAAGGGCGACAAATACCAACCTATGAAGCATTGACCGACCATCTACAACACGTAACTGTTGACAGCAGAGTCAACCATTCCGAAGTTAAAGCAATCCAGGAAGCAACACAACTATCGCCAACTGTTGATATTAGGCAGTTTGCAACCCCCTCTGTGGATATTAGGCAACTAGAGCAACTTTCCCCAACCGAAATACAACAACCAATAACTAATGTCCAATCCCTAAGCTTTAACCCTGCCACGCTGCCCAGTTTGTCTTTAGACCAAAGGGCTGATGTTGTGACTGATGCTCTTATACAAGGCGGTTTCAAGATCGATGAGATGTTATCCTCACAAGTCGTTGCCATCTGCGGCACTCAACGAGGCGGTAAAGGCACTTTAGCAGGGATTCTAAGCGTACTGTCAAAAGCCTTGGATAGTAACTTAGACGTGCAATACTTCACTGCCGGGGTGGATGTGTACCCGTTTGCCTGTAGCCTCACCTCTGCTCTTAGTTTCCCCGGTCGAGACTCAGACGCGGCTGACAAGTCTGTTGCTGATGAGTTGTTGCAATTCCTAAAAACCTTAGACGGCAGTCAACCATATAGCCACAAAAACTTGTTACTGGTTATTGACGAGGCGATGCGGTTGCTTTCCTTATTGGAGGAAGGCGATCGCACCTGGGCAATTCAATATTTACTTTCCCGGTTTGCTAAGTGCGGCGGGACTCTAATCATTGTCCTGCACGGGTCTAACCTTACTTCTGTAGTGGGTAAGGCGACGGCGGGACTGGCTGATACGTTTAAGCAGTCAGTTTTATTTATTGGTTGTGTGGCCCAATCTGTAAAGGCTTCGGGCTTGAGAAAGATTAATGTTGCTAGTGGCGCTTACTTCAAAGCCAATCCTAGTATTTTTGGCGAACCTGTAGCTGACGGCGAACTGGGAGCAATACCCGAATGGTTGAAGACCGAGAAGCACCCAGGCAACGGACAACCAGATCCAGCGCGGACGTTGCTTAAATTCTTCCCTGAACTGGTACAACAGCACCAATCTACACCTAAAGAAGAAAAACTTGCTTCTGTGGATGTGGTTAGTCAACTTGAAAGTGTTTTTTTAAAAGAAATTGAGGAAGTCGAACCACCAGAGGAAGCAGTTTCTAATCAAGATTTAGACCAAATTATGCTGATTGTCGCGTCAGCTTCAACGGTTCCGACCACTTTTGACTCAATCCGAAACTCGCGGAAGTGGGGAGACAAAAAACCAAGTGTAAGGCATCTTAGAAAATGTCTGCTTGCTCTTACGGATTCAAAAAAGCTACGCGGCAACGAAAAAACTGGATACTCCTGCACATGACATCACTCATCAATTCATTGCCGACTATCAGGCGCAATTAGCCAAAAACACCCAACATATTGAGGAACATGAAGAAGCGATCGCACAGTTAGAAAAGCGAAAGCATGAGATGACAGATCAATAGTCGCGAACAAAACCCCCACTTAGCTTTTTTAGCTGGGTGGGGGTTAACTTATGACAAATTTTGCAGGAGTTAATTTGGCTAAACTGGCATCACATAAAGACTGCTGCTTTCATTGGGCTTGGCATGGGCATACTTACTAGTGGTTGCCAATGACGAATGCCCCAAAGTTTGCTGCACCAGTTGAGGGGGCGAACCTCTATCAAGCCCATGACTGGCGTGAGAGTGCCTCAACCAGTGGGGGCTAACCTTGCCTTGAATACCTGCACGTTTAGCAGCGTTGCTGACAATATTCTCAATTTGCCGCGCCTTTAATGCTTCTCCCTTTTGGCGACTTACAAAAACGGGTAAGGATGAATCGACACTGCCACCAAACTTAATTAATTCTTGGTACAGACCAACAGGGATAATTACAACTCTGGTTTTATCACCTTTTCCAAACAGCGTCACTTGCCCTTTACCGTCACGATTAGGTCTAATGTCTTTCCACTTCAGTAACTCAATCTCACCCACTCTTGCAGCTGTAGTGTAGAGGAACTTTAGGAGCAAGCGATCGCGCGGCTGAGTGGTCAAAGCGATCATCGTGGCTACTTCTAATTCGTTTAAGATGCGCTCTGCTAGTGTGTCTTTGGGTTTTGGCGTTGCCAACTTCAGCCCAACGTTGTAATGTAAATACTTGATTTCATGCCCAAACCCCAACAAGCTTTTGATGGAGCATAGCCGACGTTTGCGGCTAGCACTTGCCAACCCCTTGGTTTCCATAAAATTGCTATAGGCTTGCAGATCATTCAGGGTGACAGTCCGCAAGTCTAAATCGTTTAGACGCACCTGATCTGAATGCTGGGCAAGTAAAAATGCAGCAAAATATCTAACATCTTTTTCATAAGTCTTTTGGCTTTGGGCGGATTTGCCGTGTAGCCATAGCGCAATTAGTTGTGCTGTACCTGTGACATCAGCCATGCGTTGTGTTGGCTCAACTGTGATCGCAGTCCCTATCTGAATAATTTCTGTCATAATTAACCTTAGATATGATCATTGCCCGTGCCAGATAGCCGTCTGGTGCGGGTATATTTTTGGAAATGAGTTGCGGATAATCTCGGTTCCCCGCAACTCACACGACTTAAAAAACCTCATCACGGCGATGAGGTTATGTTGTTTTGGCTTAACCTAAATCGCCGTCACCCAAGCACCACGCGTCATGAATCTGCTTGATCTGAAGTGCGATCGCGTTCTCTGGTGCTTTCCCGTAACTACCAATGTGGTGACAAACTGTTTCACCGTTGCGCCAGGGTTTTGGCTCTAGTCTTGCCCTGTAGGTACGCTGAGTTTTGCAAAGGTTTTGGAAAAGTCTGTCACACCCTAACCTTTCTTGAAGTCCTAGCGATTCTTCGCTTTCTGGATTCCACTCTCTGCTGGTTTCGATCAATCGCATACCCGCAGCTGTGCGGTAAGCCTCGAATCGTAAGTCAAAATCTTTAACCGTGGTTGCAACCAGACTTAGTATTTCTGATTCCTGTGTTCGGTGTTTTAGTCCGTACCGTCCCCACGGTTCACTGTACAAGGCTACTTGCTCAGGGTCTAAGTCAACGTCAACAAACATTACAGATTGAGCGTTTAGGCATCGTACATCATAAGCATTGTAGGTGATGAATGCAGTAGTGCGATCGCCCGACTTAAAATTTTGCTCTACCAACTCAGTCAAGATATCGTATGAGCGATCGCCCAAATACCACCAGTCATAAGTCGCAGAAAAGCGTATCCTGAAATTAGTTCCTTCATCACGAAACATGACAGGCAATCTTTCTAAAAAGTGTTTTTCTCTGGCACTTAACCGTGGTGTCCACTTCAAAAAGTCCTGAGCGGATGGATGCTGTAAAACCTCTATATATTCCTTTACCTCTTCTGCTGCCTGTTGTCGTTGTTGCAGTGTTGGGATGATGTCCAGTTTTTTGATGTTAGCCAGTCCGTACTTTGCCTCAAGTAGTTGCTGCTGAACATACTGACATTCCTCATCTTCTCGTGCCTGAGCATTAATATGCTCGGAGAGTACCCAGCCGTCAAACTCAGCCCACCGCCGCATGATTGGCAGTCTTAGTTTTGCTTCTTGGTATTGGTGCTGAAGAAAATTTATTTGTCCTCTAATTTCACTTTCTAGATGTTCCGAGGTTCCGGCGATGCGTCCTGCGGCCCATTCAACTAGGAAACTATTTAACAGTGGGTATGATTCGATGAACTGGTTGTATTGCATGGTTCAGTTAAAAGTAGAAGATTAGTAGGTTGGCAAACCCGGATTATCCGGGTTTTAAGAGGAATTAGCTATTGACTAACAAAGCTGGGCGGAACCCCTTAGCGCGTGGTCTGTGGCGTTGTACCACCAGCATTGCAGCAGAGAACGAACGTTGAACTAACCGCCGTTGCTGTACCTCCTTCACTATCCAAAGAATTCCATCGACCATCAATGCGAGGAAAGCGATCGCCATCAGTCCAACAACCTTGGCGCTAACATCTGCTTCTGGTTGGATGGTCTGAGGTACGGTCTGGGATTGAGGCTTGGGCTGGAGGGATGCGATCGCACTACTGTAGATTTCATTCCATTGCTCCCAGTAAGATTTTTCATGGATGAAGTCAGCTGCAACATTTCGCTGTTCAGGCAATTCACACGCTTGGTGATTCAAAACATCGCAGGTAAGGGGGGAGGAGGCGATTGGTTCGCCTAGAGGTGCGTCATTGATACCTTCAAAATTGCTCGGAGTGGGTGCTGCCTCTTCTTCCTGGGGTGCGATCGCAACTTCCACAACCTCATCTACTGTTTCAACTTCTGCAATTTCTGGGGTAGTAACTTCCTCGACTTGTTCTACTGCCTTGGTTTCTTCAATTTTCTGATTCAGCTTCCACTGACGATACAGTTCTAGGTATTCAGCCATTTGGAGGGCGCTGCTTCTAAGGTCGATTGGCTTACCCCATTCATCACGAGCCAATGTGCAAAGCCGCTTGAGGTCGCGTTTGTTGAGGGCTTGGAAGTCGATGGAAGCAACTGTTTCAAATGTCATGGTGTAAAATCCTTGTTGGTTACTTTGTTAGCCAAAGGGCGCTGCTTTTCTTGGTCGGAAGGTTCAGCGCCCTTCACATTTAAATACTAGCTTTGTGTCTAGTATTATGTCTAGTACTTATCTATCAGTGTTTTTATGACAATCAACACAAGTCTATTTGTCTAGCTTATGTCTAGTAGTCGAACAAGCTTCTGTGCTAGTATTTCTGCTAGACATTTGACTAGAGGTAACAGTATGAGCGATCGCGAACGAATCCAGTTAAACTTACGCTTAGACGGATACAAAGAATTGTATGAAGCAGTCAAAGCAGAAGCGACCAAGCAAAATACTAGTGTTAACAGCTTTGTTATAAATGCCCTCAAAGCAGCATTAGGGTGGGAAGCGGACAATCACATTCAAGCATCTAGCATCGACTTAGAGGCGAAGATAGAAGCAATACTAGACAAGAAGTTAGGTGATCGCCTGGGAAAATCAGCAGCCTAACAACAGATAGTGCTAGGCGTGAGGAATTGGAACAAGCACGCGATCGCACTTTAAACAAGCTAAAAGTAGGCAAGCAGTCTACAGCTGGTAAAGCGATCGCGGCTTTTATAAGAGAACTTTTGGATTGACGACCGCCTTCCCGGTTAACTGGGGAGGCGGATTTTTGTAGATTCATCATCTTCTCAATTAAGTATTGGTTTTCAGGGTCAACCCAAATTGTTTTAAAAGCGCCGACTTCAGCAATTCAACGCTTTTGTTCCCCATATTTTTCATAGAGAGCAAATCTTTTTCTGTGTAGACAATTAAGTCGCCAATGACATTTATCTGCAACCTCTTCAAGATATTGTAATTTTTGACTGACAGACCCAATTCTTCAATTGGTACAGACTCAAAACCTGTTACGGGTTTATTGTCACTAGTATTCTCAATACTTGTTACAGGTTTATTAACTTCAATAGGTTCAATACTTGTTACAGGTTTATCCTTACCAAGGGAATCATAGAACTGTTGTACCAATTGCAGAACCTTTTCTCGAAGTGGCAGGGGGACTCTCATCACCACTGTTGAGTAACTTGCTTTTTTACCACGTCCGCCTTTGTTTATCATTGTTTTACCTGTTACAGGTTTACGCTTTCATCATAACCTGTAACAGGTAAAACGGCTGCTTTGCATTAATGGTTTCTCATTAACTAAAAATTATTAGTTTTACTGATAAACCCTGACATTTAAAGCTTTTTCGTGGTGATTGTAATTTGATTTTTGTCATTCACACTCACTACTGGTAAATTGTATTGAGTCAAAGATTCTATGCCTAACAAGGCTTGCCCGTGCCGTTTTAAGTCAGCAATGAATTTATCCAGCTTTGCAAAGTAATTTTCTTGCTGAACAATCAAGGCTTGCAAAGATGCTTCAATGTCCCTTCGTGCGCGGATAAATTGACGAAAGTGCTTTTGGTCAACGGTTTTAAACTTTTCTAATTCTTCTTCTCGTCTTGCAACACCTGCTTGAATTTCCTCGTATGCATGTTTGAAAGACGGAGACATGTAATTCTTTTTCTCCCACTTTTTTATTAGTTCGGAGTCTTGGGCGATTTGCTTCATTTCCCCAAGCCGACGGCTTAAGTCACATACATACCCTGAAATCTGATTAATCTTGTACTGTTGCTCTTTTGGGAGCGTGTAAGCGTTTTGGTATTCGTTTAAATAAGGTAGGTAATTTTGCTGCCAGTCCAACTCTTCACATAAATCTTGTAACTCACTTTCAACAGACAGTAGTTGGACTTGCTTGTCTTGAAGCATAAGGCGTCCGCGCTGTAATGATACCCGCATAGCTTCAAGCTTCCGCGTCCGCTCTTGCTCATCCCTGGCATTGACAAGGGCCTCTTGCATCTGGTCGAAAAGGTCAAATTTACCAGATGGGATGCCCCACTTAGGAGGGCTTTCAAGCAATGCGATCGCCTCTTCTCCCTCACGAATTGTGCGATCGCACTCCGCAATTTCATTTTTCAGGGTGGCAATTCGTGATTCTAATTCAGCTATCTGCTGTTGTAAAGTTGTAATTTGATTTTGATTATCATCTTTTGCGGGTGACTCAAAATTGTCTGTCACAACTGCTTGGGGTGCAGGTTTTAGCTTTTGTTCTAATTTTGATTTGGGCATTTCTTTTGTATGCTTTTGGTAGACAAGATTAGCAAAAATGCTTACCACGTGCGGGTTTTTATCATTCTGCTACTTAGCTTTAAAGTTCCCCATGCAAACAAATGATGATGCACTCACCCACCACTCCTGTTAAATTTTACAGGAGTGGTTATTTCTTCCAAGCATTCTCATAAGCTCGTGCTGCCTCTTGCTCGGCGCTTCTTAGCCGCTCCTCAAAATCATATGAATAATCAAGCACCCCCTTTTCTTGCTCAGAGAAACAAACAGAATTCAAGCCCTTAACAGCCGGAGCCATGCCGCCCAAAAAACCAACGTGGCGGAGGTAGTAAACACCTGGCTTTGGGTTGTCAAGGCTGCTAGGCGAATAAAAAGACGCTGATATCTTTTTGAAGCGTTTGCTTCTGACTGCCTCCTGGAAGCTTGGATCTACGTCTTTTAACTTGGCAAGCAGTTTGCTGCCTACTCGGCGGACGCTGTTAACCCATCCATAAGCAGGCGAATTATCTCGTGGGTGTCCCACTACAGCTGGCGCGTCAAAAAGATTTGGGTCGTACGATCGCGCGATCGTACGACCCAAATCATCAATAGAATACGTCTTTGTCAATCCATTACTGCTTGTGTGCGTGCCTGCACTGAATATTTCTATTTCGCCTGGGGACAACATAAGGTACGGGGAATTGTTTTTATACATTTAAAGTTCCCCGTACTATACATCTTTTTTTAGAGTAAAAAGATGTAAAAGCTTGTTTAAGTTATCTCGAAAAACTGGAAAAACGCGTACTTTTTGGTAAAATTTTGTACAACTCATGAAAAATTTTACATGAGTTCCTCTTTTGGCTTGCTGAAAAAAATGAAAAAATTCCCCAAACAAACCCCAGAACAATTTAAGGGTTTGGGGGTAAATCCCTTGTCAGCTAAGAACTAGGGCAGTGCGATCGCCCTAATTAGACCCTAGTTCACCCCTGTAAAATTTTACAGGGGTGAAACTAGCACCCACTTGCCTGTAAGACAAGTTTTAGGAAGTTGTCGTGTTTTGTTTTCAGATTAATTTTTCGATAGCAGATCAACTAACTCTTGCTTTTTCTTCTTGGTATACCCGGCAACCCCTTGCTTTTTCGCCATGTCTTTGAGTTGCGCAAGAGTTAAACTATTCAAGGTACTACCATCTGTGATAACTTCTGGAGTTGGTTGAGGAGTCAAGTAGAAAACCTCCTTGAGTGCTACCAGCTTTTTCCCCTTGGTTATACCACACTTGAGCTTTGTGATTGGCTCCAAGCTTTTCCAGTACTGGCGTGGAGACTCATCAATACGATTGGTAGCGATCGCCAACTTCACACCTTTTAGCTCACTACCAGGTTTTTCTATCAGGTACTGCAAAGCCGACTGAATTTCGTCTCTAGTTGCAGTTGATAGGTTGATTTTGGGTATGGACTCTCTGGTAAGAATCTTGGTTAACTCAAATGTTTTTTCACTCTTATCTGCAATAACACACCAAACTCTTTCTAGCCCAGCTTCTAGGGCGATCGCATAAATAAATGAATTGCCAATAACCTCATACTGGTCTTCAGTGATTTCTTTAACAATTACTGGAACCCAATTACGTCCATCTGATTCAAGCAGCGCTCTGGCAGCTGCTTTGATTAAAAATTCTGGTGCATCTGTGCCTTTACCTGGGTTTACTTCATGCATGTAAAGGCACATCAAATTTCCAACATTACTTAAGCTCATATTTGCCCTCCTATTGCAAAAAGTATTCCTTGGCTAGTGCTAAATAATGTTCACAGACTATTCGGTTTTTATAAACAGCAGGTATACGAGCAAACGCAGCACTTGCAATATGCGCGTAACTAGGTATCTCAAAAATGTGTCGGTCTTTCCTCGCCGCAGTGTATTTAGGGTAAAAGAATGGCGTGAGGTCAATATAATTAACCTTATCTTTTTTGCCTTTTCCTATGATTTCGTCTATTGCGTCTTCTGCGGTAAGTCTTTGAGCCTCAGTAATAAATTCACCGTTATAAAAAATGGGTAGAGCAATTGGCCCTCCATCTTTTCTTTCGTTTTGGATTTCGGGAATAAAACGCTTAATAACGATAGCTGCATTCTCCAGTGAATAAATACTGTTATGCTTTGTAGGGATTAAAACCACATCTGCGGCGTAAACAGCACATTGGCTAAAGAATCTCCAGTTTGGTGGAGAGTCAACCAGAATGTAGTCGTATTGCGATTTAAATACTTCTAATGCTTGCCGCAATCTGTTAATACTTAACATTTGGCGTAATTTTTCCTCCCCTAAACTTAGGAGTTTTTCATCACTAGTGATAATGTCAAACCGCAATAACCCACCGGTTTTATTGGGGTATTGATACGCTGTTATCAATCCGTTAACTAACTGATCTCTCTTGTTGACCAGCCACGAATATAAAGTATCTTCCTTGGGTTTAAGCCTTAGTGAGTTTGTTAGGTCTTGTTGATTGGGGTCAAAATCTACAATGAGCGATAGCTTCCCCTGTATTGCCAGCGTAGCTGCCAAATTAACTGTGGTAGTGGTTTTTCCTACCCCGCCTTTGTTGTTATATAGAGCTATAGTTAATGCTTTTTGTGGGTTGTCAATCTTATTCTTGATTGCCGAAACAATTTCATTTAAGTTATCTAGTGTAAGTTCCCAGCAAGGGGAAGCAGGATGGATGACCTTACCATGTTTTCTAAATAACTGGATGTAGGTGGAGTTAGTCACAATTCCCCATTGAGCAGACCTGCAATTTGGGGCGAGTAAATAACGTTTAAGCTGGTAAACTGCTGACCTGTATTGCGTGGAGTTTCCGCCTAGATTAATATCTCTGCCTTTTAACTCTAATAATAGGTAGGGATTAGATTTAGTGTGAATAAAGATATCGTTGCCAGCGTTCCTACGAACAGCATAATCAACAGTATCAGCACCGCTTCCAGTCCCAAACTGTGGAACAGTTTCAGTTACACAAAATCCTAGCGCTTTTAGCAACTCTGGGATAAATATATTACCGACTATCGACTCTTGTGCATCCCTCGGAAGGCTCTGTAGTACTTGATATAATTGGGATAAATCCATAAATTTAGGTTTACGTCAACAAACACAGACCGTTAACTAACGGTCTGTGTTTAATATAAGTATGCTCAGGATATAACACGTCTTATGTAAATTTTTACATAAGGTTATTTGCTGTTTGGATGAAGTGTGAAAAAACTGAAAAAATTGGCAGATTAGTTATCATTTGTTGTCAAAACTTGGTTTGCACCTGCTGTCTAGTTTCAGTAGTCTACTCATTAGCACCAACCTTTAATAGGTCTGTGATAGCCGAACTTGATTTATGATTTCATTTTGGCAATGATGCAGTGGTGGCAATGATTTTTTTGAAACTAAATAATCCGATTTTTTTACTTGTGTCCATTATGTAAAAACATCAGGAGTCAGCTTTGGGGTCACATCCCACAATCATAATCCGCTGACCCATTTCTGCCATAGCAGCAAGGGTATTTTGAGAAGTTGTAGACTTACCGATACCGCCTTTACCATAAAAAGCGATCTGTCTGATATTCTCAGTCATGATTAATTATTCTCCTGCAATTTGTTGGTTTGGTGGGTCTAGAGGATTTGTGTTTAGGTTCACTTTAGTTGGGTCAGCAGTGACCGCTTTATAGAACGTCACCGATGGTGGTGCTCGCTCTATCGCAAAAAAGGTGGGAATGTTGAGCATATTTGTTGTTGATAAATTTTTGGTTGTCAATAGTCATTGGTCATTAGCAAATGACTATTGACTAACTAAACTGCTTCGACGACAAGATCTTTGCTTACGCGATCGCGTAGTCTGGATTCGATCGCAATCTTTAATGTGGCTGTGCTGCTAGAACAGGAACCACAAGCACCTTGCAGTATCACTTTGACGTGATCTCCTTCCACATCGAATAGTTCTACATCTCCCCCGTCAGCGATTAAAACGGGTCTAACTTCTTCATCTAACACTCTTTGAATTAGTGCAATTTTTTGCACTGGCGTCAGTGGTTTTACGGCTGACTTGCCATTAGTTTTACTGAGGGAATTACTTACAGTAGTGGCAGATGCTTTTTCTTTTTGCACAGATACAATAATGTCATCAATATTTGCTAGACAAGATCCGCATCCGCCACCAGCTTTGACGTAATTAGTAACTTCTTCGGCGGTGGTCAGGTTATTTTCAAGAATTACCCGCCGGATTTTGACGTCACTAATACCAAAGCAAGTACAAATTATAGCTCCTTCGTCATCATCTTCATGAATATCTAGAGGGATGCCTCGGTAATTATAAATAGCTGCTTCTAGCGCTTCTTGTCCCATTACCGAGCAGTGCATTTTTGCTTCTGGTAAACCACCCAAGTAATTAGCAATTTCTTTATTAGTAACCTTAAGGGCTTCATCTAAAGTTTTACCCTTGATTAGTTCTACCAAAGCTTCAGATGAAGCGATCGCACTGGTACAACCAAAAGTTTGAAAACGAGCCTCAAGGATTTTCTCTGTATTTTCCTCAACTTTCAAGTGCAATCTCAGGGCGTCTCCGCAAGCAATGCTACCTACATCACCAACAGCAACTTTAATTCCTGCTTCATCCTTGTCTTCTATTGCTCCCTGATGTTGAGGATTGTAGAACAGTTCCAATACTTTATCTGTATAGTCCCACATAGCCGATTTTGGATTTTGGATTTTAGATTTTGGATTGAGGATCGGGGATCGGGGATCGGGGATTGGTAAAAATTTCTTCCTTGTCCCCCATGTCCCCTTCTAGCCTCTAGCTCCGATGACTGCTTTTTCTTGTTCTTGCAGCCAACTTGCTTCATCATTCTTGAAGGGCGAGAGGGCGCGTAGGTGTTCAATAATACCAGGCATCACTGCTAGCACAGCATCAATTTCGGCGTCTGTGGTATAACGACAAAGACTGAAGCGAATCGAACCGTGCAGAATGGTGTAGGGTAAGCCCATTGCTCGCAAAACGTGGGAAGGTTCCAAAGAACCAGAACTACAAGCAGAACCAGATGATGCACAAATACCGTGTTTATTCAGATGGAGGAGAATTGCTTCACCTTCAATGTACTTGAAGCCAATATTCGTGGTGTTGGGCAATCTCTGCGTAGAATCACCGTTGACTTGGCAGTTGGGAATAGTTGCAATAATAGTTTGTTCTAAGCGATCGCGCAGTTTTTTTTCTCTGGCGGTTGCTGTTTCTAAGTGTAATAATTCTAATTCGGCAGCTTTGCCAAGGGCTACAACTCCTGAAACGTTTTCTGTTCCCGCCCTTCTACCGCGTTGCTGTCCACCGCCGATAAGCATCGGACGAAATCTCACACCACGCCGCACATATAAAGCACCAATTCCTTTGGGTGCATGAATTTTGTGACCAGACATGGTTAACATATCAATGGTGCTAGTCTTCATATTCATCGGAATTTTACCGACAGCTTGCACCGCGTCCACATGGAAAAGAGCGCCACTTTCTTTAACTCTCAGACCAATCTGTTCAATGGGAAAAACTACGCCAGTTTCGTTGTTAGCATACATAATGCTAACTAAGGCAGTGTTACCAGTGAGCGCAGCTTCTAGTTCATTTAGATCTAACTGTCCTGCGTGATTTACTGACAGATAGGTAACATTATAACCTTGCTTTTCCAATTGTTTGCAGAGAGTTAGGACTGCTGGGTGTTCTACCTGGGTAGTGATAATGTGTCGCTTGTCTGGTTGCGCCAACAGTGCAGCTCGAATGGCGGCGTTATCTCCTTCTGTACCACCACTAGTGAAGATGATTTCTGATTCGTCAGCACCAAGGAGAGCAGCAACTTGTTTATGGGCCTTGTTAACTGCTTTTTTTACTTGTCCGCCAAAGGTGTGCATACTAGAGGGATTGCCATAATAATCCGTCAAGTAAGGCAACATCGCCTCTACAACTTCAGGATCTACTTTGGTGGTGGCATTATTATCTAAATAAATACAATTTTTCTGCATTGCTTCCAATTTTGTTTAAAATTTGTTTGTTGGTTGTAACTAACAACAACCCCTCGGGTACTCTGTGAGAAGCCGCTAAAGCGTCTACGCCAGTCCCTTATCGACAGGAACCGCCAAGACGAGGGCTAAACTCACCAACAACCATCTATCAATAAGTTAGGCAACTTGGTGCTGACGTTTCTCTAACTGATCAGAAAATCTTTGAGAATAGAAAGTGAACCAAGTTTCCCAATAATCTTGTTTTTTTGTTAATTTTGCTACCAATGGGTAATAAGTGTTAAACCAGCTTTCCCAGTAATCAGTAGAAACTTTTATGCAACCATTGCTTGTAGGACAACCAGCTTTGCACTGAGGTACGGTGTGAATACTACCAACACAGTTTGTACAAAGTTCAGGATCAATCCAAGGGCGATCGCCATCTATTTTGATTGCATCAGTCGGACATACAGATTGACAAAGATTGCAGGAAATGCACTCGCTGGTTATTTGATAAGCCATGCTATCCTCCATTGAAGGGACTAGATTGAGGATTGGGTTCTGGGTAATGAGTGCTGGGTAATGAATTTGTTGGTTAGTAATTAGTGGATGATGGTTAGTAGTTAGTGGATAGTGGTTAATGCTTAACTACTAACTAATAACTACTAACTAATAACTACTAACTCTTAACTATTAGCTTTTTCTTGGATATATTGCTGGTAAAACTCTAAAGCAGCCTTGTCAATTGTGTCGTAAGTTTCAACAGTTTGGATGCCGACTGTGTGTAATTTTTCTTTGGGACAATCACCAATTTTGGCAACAAGTACGGCTTTGCAATCTGCGATCGCTTCGATGATATTTTCGAGAGTGGCTGTTTCGCCATAACCACCTTGGCAATAGTGGTCTATTTTACGATGACCGATAAAGCGTACTTCGTTACCATCGACTTCATATACCTGGAATTCTTTGGCATGACCGAAGTGTTGGTTAACTAAGCCACTACCTTTGGTTGCGACTGCAACTAGAATTTTCGGCGCGTTTTGTAGAGACGCGCCATGGTGCGTCTCTACAGATTGTTTAGCAGCTTTGAGTTCTTCTTTAAATTTCTCAATACCTGCGTGAACTTCTTGGCGTTGAGCAAGATCATATTCTGGGGCCATGGCCATGAATTTATCTTTAGTAAATTCTTGGCTGCGGTCTTCTCCCAATAATCCTACCGCATCGGCACGGCATTGACGACAGTGGCGCATCATCTTCATGTTACCAGCACAGCTGTCTTGTACTGCCTTTAATTCTTTGGGATTGGGACCACGCTGTCCTGTTAAGCCGAAATGAGTGCCGTGTTCTGGTGCCGAAATCAACGGCATGATATTGTGCAGGAATGCACCGTGGGAGCGAATGACTTTATTAACTTCTACTAAGTGTTCGTCATTAATCCCCGGAATCATCACGGAGTTGACTTTACAAAGAATATCGGCTTCTTTGAGGGCTTGCAATCCTTCCATCTGTTTTTCGTGGAGAATTTTTACGCCTTCGATACCTCTATAACGTTTGCGCTTGTAGTGAACCCAAGGATAAATCATGGTACCGATTTCTGGGTCCACCATATTAATGGTGATAGTGACGTGATCTATATTTAATTGTTTAATGCGATCAATATATTCGGGAAGCATTAAACCGTTGGTTGATAAACAAAGTTTGATATCGGGTGCTTTGTCTGCTATCAACTCAAAGGTGCGAAAAGTCCTTTCTGGATTTGCCAAAGGATCACCAGGGCCTGCAATTCCTAAAACGGTGAGTTGGGGAATTTTGCCAGCAATCACTAAAACTTTGTGTGCTGCTTCTTCTGGTGTCAACAATTCGCTGACTACGCCTGGGCGACTTTCGTTAGCACAATCGTATTTGCGATTACAGTAGTTGCATTGAATATTACAAGCAGGAGCAACTGCAACATGCAACCTAGCATAGTGATGGTGAGCTTCTTCGCTATAGCAGGGATGGTTAGCAATACGCTGTTGAAGTTTTTCATCCATTTCCCCGGTGTCGTTGCTGCTGCATCCGCTACCGCAACCACTGAATTTCGATGCGATTGTAGTTTCCGTAATTGGGGAGGTGACGAGTCCTGTAGACGATAGATTCATTGAATTTCGCAAGGTGTCGATGGACTGGCAAAAGCCACTGTGGGAGATGGAACACTAAGATTTGTAAGGAATGGAAGTCGCGTCTGTTTATAGCGCTGCCCACCGGGGTTCGGGGTAGGCTATTAACCCTATTTTTCTCGGCTGGTGTGTCATGCACAAGATATGGGTGGAATTTGCGCTGACAGCCGCGACTTCTGTTCACAGGGGCATGGTGCTATCTCATCCCTCCACTCACTCATCGCTCCTTGATTTGGTGCGTCAAGTGATTGGCGATATATGTTTTATATCAGCCGTTAAATAGGAAGGCTGGATGTGCAACTTGGATAAGATTTATTAAATTTATTAAGTTTGTACTCAAATTTTCAAACCTCGACTATGAAGGCATAACAAAAGATGAGAAAAATTTTTTGGGTAGGGGTACTAGTATTTTGGGGTGGAAGTACAAGTATTTATGGAGGAGGGGACAAGTCTTTTTGTACTCATCTCAAACCTAGTCACAGCAAGGGTTTCCAACAAAATTAAGTTTTTTTGAGCTTATTTTTAGGTTGCACTCACAGCCTGTTGCTAATTAGCCAAGAGTCTTACTATTAATGCTTTTTGGGTTTTGGAAATCTGGAGCAGATTACGGACAACTACTCCAGAAATATGCGAAATTCAATTCTGTATCCAACATATCACTTTTTTTTTGATAATAAATGCGATTTAAAATTTTTTAATTATTGGAAGAAAATTAAGATGTAAGTATTTCAAAAGCCTCACTCGGAGCGACTTAAAGACACTCTCAATCCTCAAAAATGAGAATAAATTGCAAAAACTAGCAGCTAAAGTTACTGCTGAACTTTAATCGTCATCAAATGTTGTTTTCTCAGTTGCCCAAAATTGCTAAGTAGGTCGGGACATTGAAACTACTGGCGAGGGTCGTCATTTGTCATACTCTACCTTGAAGCCGAAGAAGGCGCGTCTATGTCATTGCTCATTTGTAAGGGTTTGAAGGATATTTACTTTTCGTAACTCGTGTTTTGTTTATTTTGGCCTGCTTAACTTATCTGTTTGATTGTTGGCAATACCAACTAGATACCAACTATTCTACATTACTCTCGAAGCGATCGCCTTAAATCCTTGCTTTGTAAATAATCGACACGACTCAACGAAAAATATAGGGTTTTGGGGATTTGGCGAGTGATGTCGATGACCATGTTACAAAACGTTTTTAATTATTCTAAAACCTAGATAACATAATACTTTGGTGGTGCTGCTGGTTCTTCACCTTTTCTTTTCTCGCATCAAAGAGCAAAATCCCCAAGTGCATTAATACCTATAGTTCTTGAGGCGATAACACCAATAAGCACAACCAGACATTTGATTAACAAAAATAATTAACGGGTAAAACATGAAAATTCTATTTTTAGATCAAAGTGGTAAACCAGGTGGCGCAGAACTCTGTCTTATAGACATTGCTAAACCTTATCGAGATGATTGTTTAGTTGGCTTATTTGCTGATGGTGAATTTAGAACTTTACTAGAAAAAAATCAGATTCCGGTTCAAGTTCTGACAACTCAAAGCATCCAAGTTCGCAAACAAAGTTCCTTGTCACAAGGATTAGCAAGTGTAGGACAACTCATACCTTTACTTGCTAAAGTTGTGCAAACAGCCCGTGAATATGATTTAATTTACGCCAACACTCAAAAAGCATTAGTTGTGGGAGCGATCGCCAGTCTGATCAGTGGGCGTCCTTTGGTTTATCATTTACATGACATTCTTTCACCAGAACATTTTAGTCAAACAAACCGCCGTATTGCTGTGGCTGCTGCCAATCGGGCATCATTAGTAATTGCTAATTCCCAAGCAAGTAAAACAGCATTTATCGAAGCGGGAGGACATACAGAAATTACTACGGTTATCTACAACGGCTTTGATCCCAAAAACTATCAAATAGATAAATCAATAATTCATCAAACCAGACAACAACTAGGACTAGAAGATAAATTTGTTGTTGGACACTTTAGTCGTCTTGCACCTTGGAAAGGGCAACATATACTAATTGAAGCACTCAGGCAATGTCCTCAACAAGTCATAGCTATTTTAGTTGGGGATGCATTGTTTGGGGAACAAGAATATATCCAACAGTTACATCAACAAATTACTACATTAGGACTAGAAAATCGAGTTAAATTTTTAGGATTTCGTTCAGATATTCCCCAATTAATGTCAGCTTGTGACTTAGTAGCACATACTTCCACTGCTGCTGAACCCTTTGGTAGAGTAATTGTTGAGGCCATGTTGTGTGGAAAACCAGTCATAGCAGCAAAAGCTGGTGGTGCTGTCGAATTAGTAGAATATGGTATTAATGGCTTTTTATTTACACCAGGAAAATCCCAAGAACTTGCACAGATAATCACCTGTTGTTTACAAGAAGCAGAAAAAACTGCGATGATTGCCAACCATGCCCAAACTACAGCCAGCCAGCGTTTTGATGTGAAAAATATTAATCAGCAAATAGCCCAGCAATTGATGACAAAATTATAAATCAAAGAATCCCATTCGATGAACACGGTGAGAATGTCAAAAAACTTAAACAAAATATTAATTAAGAATGGCGTATCAGTTGCGAACCGAAGATTACAATCGAGACGGGCTAAACTAGCACTGTAACAAAGGAGGATTACAAAGCTATGTCCGATTTAAATCGAGGAATCATGAAATTTGAGGGAGCAGACTCCCCTAAAATAGTTACTATTTCCACCGTGGTAATTTTGGGAGCGATCGCAGCTCTCATCATTTGGTCGCTGCAAGCAGCCTATGCAGTAAATTAATCTCCATAGCCAATACCTTCGCCAAAATAAAGAGGGCTTTCCGTAGTAGAGTTATTGTTTACCA